>CALCVH010000057.1 GCA_937907585.1 uncultured Bacillota bacterium
GTACAAATGAAACTATTGTAAGAGAATATTTAAAAAAAGATTATACATACTATAGAAACTTCGTATTAGATAATGATGATTTAAAGAGACATAACTATCTATTCTTTGATTCAATAGATACAATCGCTGATATCTATATTAATGATTTTCTAGTATTTAAAAATATGGATATGCATCTAAGGGAAAGAGTGCTTATTGATAATTCAATTTTAAAAATTGAGAACACCATTAGAATTGAATTAAAATCAGCTCTAAACTACGTTAGAAATAGTAGTGATGAATATCAATTTATTACACTTGGCGAATCTGAATTAAAATCACCAGTATTAAGAAAAGCTCATTATATGTTTGGATGGGATTGGGGACCTAACCTACCTGATTTAGGAATATATGGAGATATCTATATCGAATCAACTGATATGGGTTATTTAGATTCATTTAGGCATGCTGAAGTATTTAATGATAATTTAGATGAATGTAAATTATTAATTAAATTAGATGTTGTTAAGTATGGAGATATAGAGTCCATAGTAGAAGTTATTGGATTTGGATATAGTGAAATATTAAATTCAAGTGGTGATTCCTTTGAATTTAATATTAAGAATCCAAGAAAATGGTATCCATCAGGTTATGGTGAACAAGCTTTATATAATTTAAAAATAACTTTAACTAATGGAATAGAAAAGAAAGAATATTCATATAAAATAGGTTTAAGAAAAATAGATGTAGATGATTCTTTAGATGAATATGGTAAGAGATTAACAATCTATTGTAACAATATACCAATCTATCTAAAAGGATCTGACTATATTCCTATGGATAATATAATCCCAAGAGTCACAAATGAGAATATCTATAAATTGCTTAAGCTAGCGAAAGATTTTAATCATAACGTTATAAGAGTGTGGGGTGGTGGATATTATCCAACTGATTATTTCTATGAATGTTGTGATGAGTTAGGATTGCTTGTATTCCAAGATTTAATGTTCGCATGCGCTTTATATGATTGTAATAATATAGAATTTAAGGATTTAATAATTAAAGAAACTAATGATGTATTAAAGAGAATAAGACATCATGCGTCTATTATGTTAATATGCGGAAATAATGAAAATGAAACTGCGATAGAAAACTGGAATCCACCAAAGATAGAATACGCAAAAGAAATGTATGTAATTCAATATCACGATATATTAGAACCAATCGTAAAGAATAATAGTGATTTCTATTATTTAGAATCTTCTCCAACATCAGGTAAGGGTAGATTTAATGGTTCAAATGATTATAATTATATGGATATGCATTACTGGGATGTGTGGCATGGTTATAAACCATTTACTGAATATAAAACAATATATCCAAGATTGTTAAGTGAATTTGGATGTCAATCATTCACTATAATGGATACAATTAAGAAATATGCATTAAATGAAGAAGATTATGACATATTTTCTAAGGTTATGATGCATCATCAGAAGAATAGAACTTGTAATGATAAGATTTTAGGATATGTTAATTCTTTATATAATGAACCTAAGAATTTTGAATCATTAGTTTATCTATCAATGTTATCACAGGCTGAAGGAATAAAGATGTGCGTTGAACATTTAAGAAATAATAGACCTAGATGTCACGGAGTCCTTTACTGGCAGATTAATGACTGTTGGCCTGGACAATCATGGAGTTCAATAGATTATTATTTCAATTTAAAAGCTCTACATTATTATTCTAAGAAGTTCTATAATGAATCATTAGTTATCATAAATAAAGTTAATGATAAATTTATAGTTTCAGTATCTAATGATTCATTAATAGATAAGGATTATAAATTAAGATGCAGCATATATAAAAATGATGGTTCATTACTATCTACAATTAATAAAGATATTAATGTATTAAAAGAATCAAGAAAAGATGTATATGAATTTGATGATTTCTATGATGATGATAATAGAAAGAACACATTAATATATGTTGAACTATATTGTGAAACCCTAAAAGTAAGTGATAATTACTATATAGACGTGCTTCCAAAAGACTTTGAATTAATTAAGCCTAATATAGATGTAGAAATAATAGATGAATATCATCTAAAGATTAAAACTGATGTGTATACAAAAAACATCTATATTGAAAATCATATGGATGGAAGCGTATTATCTGATAATTATTTTGATTTGATAAATGGAATAGAAAAAGTCATTACATTCGATAAGAAAATTGATTTAAAAACACTAGATATAACTAGTTTAATTGACTATTAGTACTAAATAAATGGGTAAAACAATACTTTTATACTAAAAATATTGTAAAAAATATAATTTTGTTTTCCCCCATTTATTTAGATATGTTATAATATCTAAAACGAGGTAAGGCATGAAACTTAATGAAAGAGGATTACTAGTTGTTATAAGCGGGCCTTCAGGTGTTGGAAAGGGCACAGTTAGAAAAGCATTATTTGAAAAGCGTGGCCATAATTACACATTCTCTATCTCAATGACCACAAGGAAGATGAGAGAAGGAGAAGTTGAAGGTAAAGATTACTACTTTGTATCAAAAGAATATTTTGAAGAAAAGATTAAGAGTGGCTCTTTCTTAGAGTACAATTATTTCTGCGGAAATTATTATGGGACACCACTCGACAAGGTTGAAGAAGCTTTAGATTCTGGTAAAGAACTAATTCTTGAAATCGATGTTAATGGTTGTCAACAAGTAAAAGAAAAGATGCCTGATGCGGTAACTATATTCATCGTTCCACCTACTAAACAAGCTTTATATGATAGACTTAAAGGTAGAGGAACTGAATCAGAATATAAGATAAGCGAAAGAATCGCTAAAGCTGATAAAGAATTTAAACTCGCATACATGTATGATTATATTGTTGTTAATGATGAGGTTAAAAACGCCGCTGATAGAATTACAGCTATTATTCGTGCTGAACATGCGAAAACAAAGAGAAGTTTACACAAGTATTATGAAATGTTAGGAGATATAGAAAAATGAGCACTAAAGAAAACCCAGATGGATTAAGATATCCATCAATTGATGAATTATTAACCAAAATCGATTCTAAGTATAAACTTGCATATACTGCCGCAAAAAGAGCGAAGATCATCGACGCTGAAGGTCATTCTTCATTAGAAGATGAAGGCGGAAATAAATGTTATACATCTGTAGGAAAAGCTTTAGAAGAAATCCAAGCTGATAAGATTCAAGTAGAATTTAAAGATACTGCAGAAGATGCATTAACTCATCAAAACACTTTTGGCACATCTGAAATTTCTGCGGAAAGTGAAGATCAAGATTATTAGTATTATATAAATAGCGCACAATTTAGTGTGCTTTTTATATGCGATTTTTTAATATTTCTATATGATTTTATTGTTTTTTTGATAACCAATAATAATAGAATAAAAAAGTATTTAATTTTTATAAAATATAGAAATTAAATAAGGGTTTCTTATGATATAATATTGTCAAACACAATCAAATTATATTGGAAGTAAAATCTATTTAATAATATGTAAGGGGGAAGTGGAATGCAGAATTTATTAAAACTTTTTAACTACGTCAATAATGATTTATGTGAAAAATTAGAACTTCAAAAAATCATTTTAAATAAAGATGAAGGTAAATTGATCGCGAAAATCGATGGTAAAAATCCACTTACTATTGCGGAAATGGAAGAATTATTATCTGTTTTTGATAAGCCATTACCTATGGTTAGTTCTTTTGATTATGAATTTAATTTCTATTCATATAATGAACAAGAAGTTTATGATTACTATACATTAATCATTCAAAAATTATCTAAATCAAATTCTAAACTTATCCCTGCTTTATTATATAAATTATCTTATAAAGAAGATGGAGTATTATCTATTTCAGTTCCAGAAAAAGATGTTAGTTTTGTAAGCTATCATGATGAAATAATAGATTATTTTAATAAGCTTGGTTTTAAAGGATTAGATATAAAAATTAAAGTTGTTCAAGACGCTAAAGAAGATATATCTGAAGTCATAAAAGAAGAAAATAGAATTGCGATAGATAAAGCGATGAAAATTCTTCAAAAAGATAATGAATATATTCAACTAAAACCTGATAAAGAATTAGTTGGTAAACCTCTTAAATTATCAGATTTCCCTTTAAATGAAGAACAATTCTATAACTTTAAAAATACTGAGAAGAGTTGGACTTTCATCGTTCAAGGTATAGTCACTTTCTTTGATGATGAATCGTTAGATAAAAAAGATACAGTAAAATTCATCATTTATGATGGTGAATCATATATTTACTGTACGACTAGAAGGCTAAATACTAAAGATGAATCTAGATTTTATGGACATATTGAAGTTGGTATGCATGTAATTGCGCAAATATTCCCAACTTTAAATAATTATACAGGCGAAACATCAGCTCATATAGTCAACATCAAATATTCTCAGGTAAAGAAGAAAGTTACTACAAGAGTAGATGATGAAGAAGTTAAAAGAGTTGAGCTCCATCTCCACTCAAAGATGAGTGGACAGGATGGTGTTCCTGATATGGCTGATTACATCCAAGCGGCTGAAATATTTGGGATGAACGGTATAGCGATTACTGACCATGCGAGTGTTCAGTCATTCCATGACCTACATGAATACGCTAAAAAACATCCTAATTTTAAACCAATATATGGTGTTGAATTAGATTTTATTGATCAAGACGAAATAGAGATAGCGTATAACTCACAAGATATCGATCTTGAAGATGCGACCTATACAGTATTCGATTTAGAAACTACTGGTTTCTCAGTTAACTATGAAAGAATTATAGAAGTATCTGCGGTTAAAGTACATAAGGGCGTTAAGGTTGGAGAGTTTTCGGAATTAGTTAATCCTGAAAAGAACATTCCTCCATCAGTATCTATATTAACTGGTATATCTAATGCGGATGTGAAGAACGCTCCAAGCAGAAAAGAAGTCCTAACTAGATTCACTAAATTTATTGAAGGAACTATTCTTGTAGCGCATAACGCTGACTTCGATATTTCTCAATTTAATAAAAACCTAAAAGATTTAGGAATTGTTCATCCAGATTATCCAGTAATAGATACACTTATGTTAGCGAAAGCTTTAATACCTGGAAGAAGAAGTTACGGTCTAGAAGGCTTAACTAAATATTATAAAGTTAGATTAGATAATCACCATAGAGCTTTAGCCGATTCAACAGCGACTATGGAAATCTTCTTACATATGTTAGAAGAATCTAAGAAGTTAGGAGTTAAGCTTCATTCTGATTTTAATAAGATATTACTTGATAGTAATGAATCATTTAAATATCCTATTCCTAAACATATAAACTTGATCGCTCAAACTCAACAAGGCTTAATTAATCTATATCATATATTATCTATCGCATCTACTGATTACTGTGTAAGAGAGCCTCTTTTAACTAAAGAAGTTCTTGAAAAATATAGGGAAGGTATACTCGTTGGATCTGGATGTAGAAATTCATATTTCTATGATAAGGCGTTTAGAAAAACTGATGAGGATATGGAAAGTATAATCGATATGTATGACTATATTGAAGTACAGCCTCAAAATACCTTCGAATATATGAAACATCACTATGATAACCATGTATATTGTTATCAGGATACAGTTAAGAGAATAATTAATATTGCGAAAAAACATAATATACCTGTTGTTGCGACAGGAGACTGTCATCAGATAAATAAAGAAGATACAATCTATAGAGATATTTTGATCAATACTGAAAAAGTAGGTGGTGGTTGGCACTATCTTCATCACGAGCGTGAAATACCATCAGAATACTTTATGACTACTAGAGAAATGCTTGATCAATTCTCATTCTTAGGTGACGCTTTAGCTTATGAAATAGTTGTAGAAAATACAAATAAAATAAGAGATATGATTGATGACGTTAAAGCCTTTACTGATACTCCATATCCACCTGCGGATAACTTCATGGAAGATTATGGAATTCCTTCAGCTGAAGAATACGTCAATACTCAGTGCTATACTAAAGCGAAAGAATTATATGGAGATTTACTTCCACAAATTGTTAAAGATAGAGTAGAAAAAGAATTAAAGAATATAAACGATAATAAATTCTCTACTATCTATTTAATTTCACAAAGACTAGTCTATAAATCTAGGAGTGATGGATACGTTGTTGGTAGCCGTGGATCTGTAGGTTCGTCATTCGTTGCGCACTTACTAGACATTACTGAAGTAAATTCACTTCCACCACACTATAGATGTCCTCACTGTCATTTCTCTTCATTTAAGATGTTACCAGAAGAGAAGAAACTATATGGCGTTAGAGTTGATGAAGAAGCTCTTCAACCAATTCTTGAAAGTGTCCTAACAGGATTTGACTTACCTGAAAAAGATTGTCCAGTTTGTGGAACTAGACTTGTAAGAGATGGACAAGATATCCCATTTGAAACATTCTTAGGTGTTCCTGAAGATCCTAAAACACCTGATATTGACTTAAATTTCTCTGGTGAAAACCAATCTCAAATCCATGATTATATAAGAGAATTATTCGGATATAATAAAGCGTTTAGAGCGGGAACAATTTTAACCGCTAAGGATAAGACATCTTATGCAATCGTAAAAGATTATTTCGCTTTCGATAATGAAAGAAGAGTTGCATCAGGTCTTGATTCAATCGAACATACTAAAGCTGAAATAGAATCTCTTTCATATCAGATTACTGGATCAAAAAGATCTTCATCTCAACATCCAGGTGGTATCGTTGTAGTTCCAAAAGATCATGAAATATATGAAGTAACTCCAGTTCAATTCCCTGGTGATTCAAAAGATAGATCATGGATGACTACCCATTTTGATTATCACTCTTTTGAAAAGAACCTATTTAAACTTGATGTATTAGGTCATGATGATCCAACTGTTATTAGATACTTAATGACTTATGTACATAAATATCCTGAACTATTCCCATTCGATGATGCGTTAAATATACCAGTAAGTGACCACAATCTATTCTTACTAATGAACAATACTAAAATTATAGGTTGTACGCCACAGGATATCTTATCTAATGTTGCGACATATGGTATATCTGAATTTGGTACACCATTTGTAAGAGGATTACTTGAAAAAGCTAAACCTACAACATTCGCAGAATTAATTAAAGTATCAGGTTTATCACATGGTACTAACGTGTGGAATGATAACGCTGAATCATTAATTAGTGGTACCGCTAAAGATTTAGGTAAGACTTTACCAAAGATTGAATTTAAAGATATTATAGGTTGTCGTGATGATATCATGACTGACTTAATCACATTCGGTGTTCCTGCGCCACTCGCATTTAAGATAATGGAATTCGTAAGAAAAGGAAAACCATCTAAAGACGAGAAGAAATGGGCTGAATATGTAGAAGAATTAAATAAATATCCAAAGGTACCTAGATGGTATATTTGGAGCTGTACTAGAATAAAATACATGTTCCCTAAAGCGCACGCTACCGCATACGTTGTTATGGCGTTACGTATTGCGTGGTTCAAACTATATAGACCTATATTCTTCTATAGCGCAGTACTATCTAAAAAGATGGTTGCGTGGGATGTTGATACATTCATCCAGGGAACTGGCGCTATAAGAAGTGAACTTGAAGCTTTAAAGATAAAACCACAAGCTGAAAGAAAACCAAAAGATGAAAACTTGATTACCACATTAGAATTAGCTCTTGAGATGTGTGTAAGAGGAATGAAGTTCTTAAATGTAGATTTATATAAATCAGAAGCTGTAGATTTTAAAGTATCTGATGATAAGAATGGATTATATATTCCATTCGCTGCGATAGATGGATTAGGAGCTGAAGTTGCGAAATCTATTATTGAAGCGAGAGAGGTTGCGCCATTTAAGACAAAAGCTGACTTTAGGAGTCGTACTAAAGTCTCAACAACTATATTTAATAGATTAGAAGAACTAGGTGTATTTGGTGATCTACCAAACGATAACCAGATGTCTTTTGATTTAGGATTATAAAATGAACGTAATAAATCCTTTATACGTTAGAGCTTATAATAGCGATAGATGTAGTAATAATTATATACTAAAGAAAGATGTAGATAGATATTCACTATATCTTTCTTTTACTTGCTTAATATCTTTTTCGCTATTTATGTTTCTATCTAGATTATTAAATAATACTATACTTTTAATAAGTTTTATTTCATCGTTAATTTTGATGGTCACTACATACTTGCTATTATTAAATTATTATAAGAATGTTTTTCTTGGACTCGCTTATATTATTACGCTCAGTATATTTTTATCTACCTTATCAAATTATTTATTCAATATGTTAGATACTATATATTCAATGAATACATTAATAGATAACCCATATAGAACTGTATTTTTAAATATTCCTATTTCAATAATTCTATGCAGTATCTTATTTGAAATATTAAATATTCTAGATGCGTTTTTAGTTAATCATTTCTATATTAAATATTTAATCTACCTAGCGTTTATAATATTTTTATCTGTCTTTGGAAATTATCTTGTATATAGAATATACTCTATTCATAATCTATTAATGAATACTTTACTTAGCTTATTTATAGGGGCGTATTATGGATTATTTTTGTTAATCTATACTGAAGAATCTAGAAGAATCATCGAAGAAGGAATAAATAAAGAATTTCTATTATCTTTATCTATCCTTAAATCTACTCTTTTAATAAATATTATTTATGAATCGATAAATAGCTTAATTAAGCCTAAAAAACGATAAATTTTATTAATTATAATAAAAAATATTTTAATGTTAAAAAAATAACACTTGAAAAGTTTTTGTGATTATATATAATATTATATATAAACTGTGATGGAGAATTAGTAGTAGATCCTCTTCATTCTAGCGAGGGTTAGTACGGTGAAAGTAACCCATTGAATGACCTATGAATTCATCTCCTAGTGAAGCTAATCACTTCCGGATAAGCCCGTTATCGCTATAATAAGTGCTTGATATAATAATATATCTTGAAATAAAGGTGGTACCACGTTAAAGCGTCCTTTGTATCAGGGTCGCTTTTTATTTTGAGAATCGGAGGAAAATATGGAACTTGAAGAATTAAGAAAGAAAATAAGTGATGATTTTAATGATATGAAGCTTAATCTTCAAACATTATCTGAACTTAGAAGTCAGTATTTAGGAAAGAAAGGCCCAATCAATTCTTTATTATCTGAAATGAAGAATTTGCCTAATGAAGAAAAACCTAAATTTGGTGAAAAAGTTAACGCTCTTAGAAATCTCGCTACTAAGTTATTTGATGAGAAGAAACAAGAGTTAGAAAGAAAAGCTGTTGAAGAAAAACTAAAGAAAGAAGCAGTGGATGTAACATTACCTGGTAAAGAAATGAATACAGGTTCTATTCATGTGCTTAATAAAATCGTTGAAGAAATAGAAGATTTATTTATTGGGATGGGATACAAAGTTCAAGATGGAGTTGAAGTTGAAAAAGATTTATATAACTTCCAATTATTAAATATCCCAGAGAACCATCCAGCAAGAGCGATGCAAGATACTTTCTATGTAGATAAAGAAAGACTTCTTAGAACCCAAACATCTGCGGTTCAAGCTCATAAGATGTTAGAAAGTGGTGGAAATAAAGATATAAAGATTATCTGTCCAGGCAGAACTTATAGAAGAGATGACGATGATGCGACTCATTCTCATGAATTCACTCAGATGGAAGGATTAGTTGTGAATAAAGATGTGACAATGGCTGATTTAAAAGGCACACTCAATATCATGGCTAAAAGACTATTTGGTGAAGATAGAGAAATTAGACTTCGTCCTTCATATTTCCCATTCACTGAGCCATCTATAGAAGTTGATGTATCTTGTTTTAAGTGTCATGGTAAAGGATGTGCTCTATGTAAAGGCACAGGCTGGATTGAAATACTAGGCGCTGGAATGGTAAACAACAACGTTTTAAGAATGTGCGGATATGATCCAGATGTTTATCAAGGATTTGCGTTTGGCGTAGGTATCGAAAGAATCGCAATGCTTAAATATGGTATAGATGATATTAGAACTCTCTATTCTAATGATTTAAGACAGAATAAACAGTTCAAATAAGGAGGTTCTAAAAAATGTTAATTCCAATTGAAATATTAAAAAAATATGTTGATATAAATGTTTCTAAAGAAGAATTCGTAAAGAACTTTTCTTTAAAGAGCGCTGAAGTAGATTCTTTTAAACCTTTCTCTAATGTGAAAGGATTAGTAATTGGTAAAATAGTTGATGTTAAAGACCACCCAGATTCTAATCACCTTCATATAACAAGCGTAGATACTGGTAAGGAAGTCTTACAGATTGTCTGTGGCGCACCAAATGTTGAAGTTAATAAAAAGGTCATAGTTGCGCTTGATGGAGTTGTCTTACCAAATCTTACAATTAAGAAAGCGATTATTCGTGGCGTTGAATCAAATGGTATGAATTGCGCACTAGAAGAATTAGGAATAGACCATAAATTCCAAGGATATGATGGAATATATTATCTAGATGATGACGCTCCAATTGGCGCTGACCCACTTGAATATCTACACTTAAATGATGATGTATTAGAAATTGAACTTACACCAAATAGAACAGACTTACTTTCTATTATAGGTGTCGCATATGACACTAAGGCGATGCTTAATTCTAATATGCATCTAGAATTTGAAAAAGCTAAAGAAGTTCCTGGCGATGGATTAATAACCGTTTCAACAGAAACTGAAAACTGCCTAAGGTATTATTCTAAAGTAATCAAAAATGTAAAGATAAAAGAATCACCAAGCTGGTTAAAGGGCGCATTAATGAAGATGAACATCCGTCCAATAAACAATGTTGTCGATGTGACTAACTATTGTTTAATGGTGACTGGTCAACCATTACATGCGTTTGATTATGACAAGATTGAAACAAAGAACATAGTTGTGAAGATGGCTAATGATGGTGATAAGTTCACTACCTTAGACCATATAGAAAGAACACTTACTAAAGACGATATAGTTATTACTGATGGAGTGAAACCTTTGTGTCTTGGTGGAGTGATGGGTGGACTCAATAGTGAAGTTGATAATAATACTACAAATATTTTCTTAGAATCTGCATTATTTAACCCAAATTCAATAAAAGAAACATCTAAGAGATTAGGACTTTCTAGCGAATCATCGATGAGATTTGAAAAGGGTGTAGATCCTATGATGACTGAATACGCTTTAAATCTCGCATCAAAAATGTTTAGCGAACTCGCTAGTGGCGAAGTGTTAGAAGGTGGAGACCGCTTCGATAACTACAATAAACCTTTAAAAGAAGTTGAAGTCACACTTGATAGAATCAATAAAGTTGTAGGAAAAACATATACAAAAGAAGAAGTATCTAGAGTATTTGATGGACTATCATTTGATTTTAAAGAGGATAAAGGCAAATTTATAGTTACAGTTCCTAATAGAAGAAGCGATATTGAAGGATATCAAGATCTAATTGAAGAAGTAGTTAGGATTGATGGATATGAAAAAATAGATTCTACAATTCCTGAGTCTTCTATGATAGGACAACTAAATGAATATCAAAAATTTGTAAGAAAGATTAGGCACTATCTTTCATACAATATGAATGAAACTCTAACTTACTCTTTAACATCTTTAAAGAACGCTACATATTTTGATAATGAAGAATATGGTTTAGTTAAAATAATGAATCCACTTGTAGATGATAAAGTCTATATGAGACATTCTACTATTCCATCTCTACTTGAAGTATTGAGATATAACGTTAATAGAAAGAATGAAAATAATTTCTTATTTGAAATTGGTAGAAGATACACAATGGACTCTGAAGAACCAATTTTATCTGGCGTGTTATCAGGAACAATTTCTAGCACTTTATGGAAGATGGAAAAAGAGGAAGTAGACTTCTTCTATCTAAAGGGATTAGTCGAAAACTTATTTGATAAATTAAATGTTAAAAACTATAGAATTTCTACTCCAGTAAGTCCTCTTAAAGGCATGCATCCAGGGGTAAGCGCTACTATCAGTATCGGATTAAAACAGATTGGTTTCTTAGGTAAACTTCATCCAGAAACAATCAAAGAATTCGATATTAAAGATGCATATGTATTTGAATTATCTTTAGAAGAATTATTCAAGGCTTCTCATCCATTAAAAACTATTAAAGAAATATCTAAATATCCATCAATTTCAAGAGATTTAGCTCTTGTTATGAATAAGGATATTACTAGTGAATATGTGATTAATGAGATTAAGAGAATCGGTAAGAGAAGCTTAGTAAGCGCTAAAGTATTCGATTTATATACTGGTGATAAAATAGATCAAAATAAGAAACAATTAGCTATTAATTTACAGTTCCAAGATATGAATAGAACTTTAGAAGCTAATGAAGTAGATGAATTAATCTCTAAAATACTACAACATCTTGATTCACTAGGAATCAGCTTAAGAGAATAATGAAATATTTATTTGATTATAGTTTAGAAGAATTAGAAAATCTCTTAGTAGATGGTGGATATAAAAAGTTTTCTGCGTCTCAAATCTTTGATTGGGTCTATAAAAAACTTACCTTAGATTTTGATTCTATGAGCAATATATCCAAAGAGTTAAGAGAATATCTAAAAAAAGAAATGTCTTTAGAACTTCCTACTATCACTAAAAAAGAAGTATCTAAAGATACGACAGTAAAGTATCTATTTAATTTTAAAGATGAATCAAAAGTAGAAGGCGTTTTAATGCATCACCCATATGGAACATCTTACTGTATATCAAGCCAAGTTGGATGTAATATGGGATGCGCATTCTGCGCTTCAGGATTAAAAAAGAAATCAAGGGATTTAACAAGCGGTGAAATGGTTTCTATGATAATTAAAACTATGTTAGATTCTAATGAAAGAATCTCTCATATAGTTATTATGGGAACAGGTGAACCGCTAGATAATTTTGATAACGTAATAAAATTTATTAAAATAGTCAATGCGCCTAAGGGACTTGAGATTGGAATTAGGCACATTACATTATCGACATCAGGATTAGCTCCTAAAATTAAAGAATTAGCTGATAAAGGTATGGGTATTAATCTCGCAATATCTTTACACGCTCCTACTGATGATTTAAGAATGAGATTAATGCCTATTGATAAGGCATACAAAATTAACGAAGTAATAGATGCGTCAAACTATTATTTCGAAAAAACTGGTAGAAGAATTACTTTTGAGTATCTTTTACTAGAAGGTGTTAACGATTCCATGTATTACGCTGATAAGTTAGTTGAACTAGTTAGAGGAATGAATGCATATATCAATTTAATACCTTATAATCACGTTGATGAATTTGAATTTAAAGAATCTAATTCAAAGAATGTGGATAGATTCTATAACCAGTTAAAATCAAGAGGAATCAACGTCACAATGAGACACAAGATGGGTGATGACATAGACGCAGCTTGTGGACAATTACGCAGCAAAATAATGAAAGAAGAGGAAATAAAAAAATGAATGTAAAAAGAATTGGAATCTTAACTTCTGGTGGAGACTGTCCTGGTTTAAACGCTGTAATCGAATCAGTTGTAAGATGCGCTAATCAAAATGGAATTGAAGTATATGGATTTGTTAGTGGATATGATGGATTATACACAAATGAATATAAAGTTCTAAACTACTCTAATGTTAAAGGTATTGGTAGAGATGGTGGATCAATCATCAAATCTTCTAATAAAACTAATCTATTCAATCATAGAAAAGTGGATGAAAACGGAAATGTTACATACGCTGATGATTCTATGGTTGCGGTAGAAAATTTAAAGAAAGATAATATCGATTGTATGGTTATAGTTGGTGGCGATGGCTCAATGACTAGTGCGCGCGATTTTAAACGTGCAGGAATCAATGTAGTATGCGTTCCTAAAACTATCGATAATGATGTTCCATATACTGATCAAACTTTCGGTTACTATACATCTGTATGTCAAATTGCGCACGCAATTGAATCAATTAGAACAACTGCCTATAGTCATGATAGAGTTATGATAGTTGAAACTATGGGTAGACACGCTGGATGGTTAGCGTTAGAAGGTGGATTATCTGGAAACGCTGATTGTATCATCATTCCTGAAATACCTTATGATTTATCTAAGATTAAAGACTATCTAGTTAAAAGATATAATGATGGTCATAAATCAACTGTGATTTGCGTATCTGAAGGCGCTAAACCTATTGATGGAGAAATTAAAGCTACAATCAATAACGAATATCCTGATGCGGTTAAATTAGGTGGTATCGGCGCTAAATTAGCTGTAGATATCGAACGTGAAATCAAGAATATTACAGGTCAAGAAGTAAGATCTACTAATGTTGGATACATCCAAAGAGGTGGAGACTGTCAATATTTTGATAGAGTATTATCATATGAATACGCTAAAGTTGCGGTAGACGCTATCTTAAGCGGTAATTTTGGCGTGATGGTTTCATTTAATGGTCATAAAACTGAACTTGTTCCACTAGAAAAAATCGTTGGTAATGGACAGACTGGCGAAACATCTAAGGGTGGCAACAAGAACGTTGAAAAAGATTCATTATTATTAACTACCGCTAAATCTATGGGCATCTATTTTGGTGATTAATTTTGAAAGGTAGAGTTATTAAAAATATCTCAAACCAATATGATGTATTAGGCGAGGATAATAAGGTTTATTCTTTAAAACCTCGCGGTATTTTTAAGCATAATAAAGAGGTTTTAAAAGTGGGAGATTTTGTAGAATTTGAAAATGATTCTATAAATAAGATTTTAGATAGAAAAAACACTTTTATTAGACCTCAAATATCAAATGTTGATTATATTGTTATAGTATCATCATTTAAAAGGCCTGATATAAACTATACCTTGTTAGATGAATTTATAATCAACACTGAAAATGAAGATGTAAAACCAATCTTAGTATTCACAAAAACTGATTTGTTAGAAAAAGAAGAACTTGAAAAAGAGATGGAATCCATTAGTTATTATAAAAAATATTATGATGTGTTCCTAGCTAACTATGATGGTTTATTTGACAAGAATAGATTTTATAACCTCGTGAAAGGAAAGGTGCTAGTTATATCTGGACAAACTGGCGCAGGTAAAAGCCATCTTCTTAACACCATCTCACCAGAACTAAAACTAAAGACACAGGATATCTCTATGGCTTTAGGCAGAGGAAAGCACACAACAAGGCACACTGAACTACTTATGATTAGTGATGCGCTTATTGCGGATTCTCCAGGTTTTTCAAGTTTGGATTTAACTTATATTAAATCAGAAAACTTAAAAGAATATTTTCCTGAATTTATAGAACACTTAAATGAATGTAGATACAATCAGTGTATGCATATAAAAGAACCTGATTGTATCATTAAAGAACTAGTGGATAAAGGCGATATACTTAGAAGCAGGTATCAAAGTTACTATAAATTCTATACTGAATTAAAAGAGAAAGAGAAGACTTTTAAAAGGAGCTACTAGTTATGTTTTTAGATTTGTCTATTCTTAACGCTGATTTAGATAATATAGAATCGTTTTTAAAACCTGTAATAGGGATAAATGCGGTTCTTCATATGGATATAATGGATGGAGTGTTTGTAAAACAAACATCTTTTGATGAAACTATAGTCAAAAGATCAAAAGACGCTAGTCCAACATCCGTTATTGATGTTCATCTAATGTGCGTTAATCCAGAAAAGTTATTTGTTAAATACAAAGAAGCTGGCGCTGATTATATTACATTCCACTATGAAACATCAAACATAAAGGAAAATATTGATAGAATCCATGAATTAGGTTTAAAAGCTGGCCTATCAATAAATCCTGATACTGATGTAGAAGTGTTAGTTCCTTATTTAAAGGATGTGGATATGGTGTTAGTAATGAGCGTATATCCTGGACTTGGTGGACAAAGTTTCATGCCTAACTCTATAGAAAAAGTTAAATTTTTAAGAGAATATAAAGAAAAGAACGATCTTCATTACTTGATAAATATTGATGGTGGAATCAATATGAATACTTATCAATTTATCAAACCATATTGTGATTTAGCAGTTGTTGGAAGCGCAATTACTAAATCAAATGAATACGTAAAGACATTCTATGATTATCTTATAGCTTTTAATAAGGAGAATTGAATATGAAAAAATCATTTTTATTAGTATTATTTACTTTATTATTTGTTATTAGTTTAACTGGTTGTTTCAGTATAAATAATAATACAGAAAAACCTACAACTACATTTGCGACAGAAAGTCCAATCGATTATAGTAAGGTTCAAAGCGAACTTTATTCAAATATCTATGAAGAATTAAAAAGAAATATCTATGATGAATTAAGGGATGAACTAAAAGAAGAATTCATCAATGGAACAATCGATTATGATGATTTCCAATCTAGATTAATTAAATCAGCTAAGATTGCTAGTGAAGGAAACGTTTATGTATTAAATAAAAAGCTCAATGAAGAAAATGAGCTTATTGGTCAAGGATCTGGATCTGGAGTTATCTTTGATATGACAGATGATTCATCAACTTTTGGAAACTATGAATCTAAGACATTAGAAAAGAAATATAGATATTATTTGATTACTAATGAGCACGTAGTTAAAGATGGCGATGGATTCGATATCGTTTTCGCTGATGAAACAAAAGCTGATGGCTATTTAATTGGCGCAGATGAAAAAAATGATATTGCGGTTCTATATTTTGATTCAGATAACACTCATCCAATCATGACAATTGGTGATAGTGATGATTTAACTGTTGGAGAATTAGTGATTGCGGTAGGCAACCCTAAAGGTCAAACATTATTCTCATCAGTAACACTTGGTGTTGTAGGTGGTGTTAATAGAAATTTAATAGATTCAAGCGGAACAAGAAACACTATCAATAAATATATCCAACATGACGCTGCAATTAACGCAGGTAACTCAGGTGGTGGATTATACAATTTAGATGGTGAATTAGTAGGAATAAACTCTGTTAAATATATATCAACTGCAACAGCGGAAATAGAAGGATTAAATTTCGCTATTCCAATTAATTTAGTCAAAGAAATATGTAAAGAGATCCGTGAAACAGGTAAGTATGACGGAACTGTGTCATTTGGAATAACTGTATCAGAAGTATCAGCTTTAACTAAAGCAGGAAGAATACAGTATAATGTTCCTGATGATGTTAGTGAAGGAATAGTTGTAATATCTGTTAACGCTGGAGATTCAAGCGATGGAGTTTTAGAAGCTAATGACATCATCGTTGTTGCGGATAACATAGTGATTACTAAATCAGCAAATCTACAAGAAGTGTTAAGGAATCACAGAATGGGAGATACTATCGAACTTACTGTAATAAGAAATGGTGAAAGAGTAAATGTTAGTCTCACATTCCATAGAACTATAGAAAAAGCAGCTGAAGAGCAGGAAGGCGAATAAAAAGGCAAGCTAAAAACTTGCCTTAAAAATAAAAAAACAAACCTGCGGTTTGTCTCTTTATAGAGTTGATTAAGCTCTCTTAACCATTCCTCTTTTTAAAGCTCTAGCTGAAACATAAACTCTTTCAACTTCGCCTTTTTCATTAACTACTTTAACTTTTTGGAGATTTGCCTTCCAAATTTTGTTTGTAGCATGGAGTGAATGGCTTCTTTGGTTACCTTTCATTGACTTAACGCCAGTAACGCTACATTGTCTCATTCTGAAACCTCCTATTGATAGCCTTAGTTATTATATCACAAATTATAAAATATACAAAAATTTTTTTCAGTATTTATCATATTTAAACATAAAAGATTATGAAATTTTTAAATAGTATGATATTATATTTAGGAATTTCTATAAAACGAGAGGTCATATATTATGAATACCATAAATGGAAAAACGTTATTAGATATGTTTTTAACAGGTGCGTATTACCTAAAACAAAATTATAAAACAATCGATGATTTAAATGTTTTCCCTGTACCTGATGGTGACACTGGAAGCAACATGCTTTCGACTATGTTATCAGGAATTAGAGAATTAAAAGGATTAGAAGATGATCCTAATATCGCTGATGTTGCGATGAAATTCTCAAAAGGACTATTATTTGGCGCAAGAGGCAATAGTGGTGTAATTCTATCTCAAATATTCGCTGGATTCGCTAGTCTTGGTCCTGATTATTATAGTGTTGATATTAAACTTGCGGCTGATGCATTAAACCAATCTAAAATAGTTGCGTATAAATCTGTATCTGTACCAGTAGAAGGTACAATTCTTACTGTTATATCAGATGCGACTAAAGCAGTAGCATCTAAAATAAATAAAATAGAAACTATTGAAGAACTCGCAAACATCTATTTTAAAGAAGCAGAAGAATCACTAGATAGAACTCCTTTACTTTTACCTGTATTAAAGGAAGCTGGAGTTGTCGATTCAGGTGGAGCTGGATTCGTTACTATATTAAGAGGAATGAAAGCCGCACTAGATGGTGAATACCATACATTTGATGAAGTTTTATCATCTCAGGCTCAACAATCAACTACTCCAACTAAGAACTTCATGGATTTTGATTATTATGAACTAAATAAATATGGATACTGTACAGAATTTACAATCAGATTAAATCCTAACCTAGATTTCAATAAAGATGATTTTACTAAGAAACTAGAAATGTTTGGATATTCTATTGTAGTAGTTAATACAGAAGATATAGTAAAGGTTCATATCCATTCAAAAACACCTGGTGAAGTATTCTCATTCGCTCAAAGATATGGTGCTTTATGCGCTGTTAAAGCTGAGAATATGGCTATTCAAACATCTGAAAACTCATCAATCGTAGTAGAAAGATTAAAGAGTCCAAAGAAAGTAAAGAATAGAGAAAAATATGGAATTGTATCCGTTGTTAATGGACAGGGATTAAAAGATATGTTTATGGCTTTAGGCGTAAATGAAATTGTTGATGGCGGTCAAACAATGAACCCATCTACTCAAGATTTTATTGACGCAATAGAAAAAGTTAATGCGGAACACGTATTCGTTATTCCAAATAATAAAAACGTCTATATGTCCGCAAGAACTGCGAAAGCCTTAATCAATGATAAACATGTTGTGGTTGTTCCAGCGAAAACTATCGCACAAGGATACGCTGCATTAACTGTATTTGATCAGACTCAATCACCTAGACAAATTATTAAGGATATGGAAACAAAAATAGCGTCTATTGAATCAGGTGAAATCACATACGCAATTAGAAATTCTGTATCTAGTGGAATTGAAATTCATAAGAATGACTTTATCGGAATCCTTGATGGTTCAATCATTAATAGTTTCCAAAGTAGAATGGATTCAGTAAAAGACTTAATTGATTCTATGATCACTGATGAATCAACTCAAGTTGTAATATTCTATGGCACAGATGTTAATGATAATGAACTATCTGAACTTGAATCATATCTTGATTCTAAGGATGGAATCTGTCCACAATTAATAGAAGGCGGACAAAAGATATATTCATACATAATTGAAGTTGAATAATAATAATTCAATAACCATATGAATTTAAAAGATATAAAAGGAATTGGTCCAAAAGTATTAATGAATTTAAACAATAGAGGGATAAATGATATTAAATCCCTCATTTATACTTTTCCATCATCCTATTCTTTTTATAAATTAAATGGTTTTAATTATTATGAAGAATTCAACGCTAAGGCAGTTTTAATAGATGAAATTAAAATAACTAAATTAAAAACTGTGAGAAAGATAAGCTTCGATTGTATTATTGATGATATTAAATATACCTGTGTTGCGTTCAATATGGATTATATTAAAAAGGTATATAAGATTGGTGATAACGTAGTTATAATAGGTAAATACAATAAAGATTATAGAGAAATACAAATAGAAAAAATAATGCCTCAAGATAAATACATAGAAGGAATAGTCCCTGAATATAATATTGAAGGCATATCGGATTCTTTATTTAGTAAAATAGTAAAAGAAGCACTAGATTATTACCAAGAAAAAGATAGGTTGATACCTGATAAATATTATCAAAAATATGGTTATCCTTTAGGAAAAGAGTTGCTTATAAAGATTCACTTTCCAAAGGTAAAAGAAGATTATATAAGCGCTTTAAACGCTTTAAAATATCATGAACTATTATCGTTTTCAATTAAACTTCAAATTATTAGAGATAAACAATTATCTTTAAGAAAAGAACCAAAGAATTGGGATATAAATAAAATTAAAGATTTTATTAAAAATGGTATTCCTTTTGAATTAACTATAGATCAAAAGAAAGCAGTTAATGATATTTTAAAGTATTTAGGGAGCAATCTTCCTCTTAATATGTTGTTAGAAGGGGATGTAGGCAGTGGAAAAACGATAGTAGCGTTACTATCAACATATGCAGTATATACATCAAGTTATCAATCGTTAGTTATAGCGCCTACAGAAACTCTAGCTAAACAACATTATGAAACTTTTTCTAAATTCTTAAATCCATATAATGTTAGAGTCGAACTTCTAACATCATCAGTTACAGCTAAAAATAGAAAATTGATATTAAACGATTTAAAAAATGGAGATATCGATATTATCATTGGAACACACTCATTAATATCTGATGAAGTAGTGTTTAAAAACTTAGGCTTTATCGTTTGTGATGAACAACATAAATTTGGTGTTGATCATAGAAAGAAGCTAAGCGAAAAAGGAAATAATCCAGATATTTTATATATGACTGCGACACCAATTCCTAGAACGCTTGCGTTAACTTTCTTTAGCGATTTAATACTTGAAACTATTTACGCTACACCATCTAATAGAAAAGATGTAAGAACATATTGTCATACTTTCAAACAATATAAGAAAGTATTAGATTTTGTTAGAACCGAGATTAATGATGGTAGACAAGCATATTTTGTCGCATCTTGTATAGATGAAAATCCAGCTGATGAATATAAGAGTGTTTTAAGAATTAAGGAAGATTTAAATAAGTATTATACCGATTTAAAAATAGGATTATTACACGGAAAGCTAGATCCTAAAGAAAAAGAAGATGTATTAAATAAATTTAAAAATAAAGAGATAGATATTATAGTTTCTACTACTGTAATAGAAGTAGGAATTGATAATCCTAACGCATCATGTATGGTAATAATAGACGCGAATAAATTTGGGTTATCAACTTTACATCAATTAAGAGGTAGAGTTGGAAG
>CALCVH010000058.1 GCA_937907585.1 uncultured Bacillota bacterium
TAATACCTAATTCATAGTAATGCATTGTTCCTGTGCCAAGCGCAGTGAATGTGCCTTGCCAGATTGAACGAGGATCTTTTAAAGGATAGTGAGAATGTCCTGAGAAATCCACAACCTGTGGATATTTACATATAACATCAGTTAGTTCACTTACATACCAAGCATCAGATCCATATACAGTTCCTTGAATATGTTCATGTTGCATAACGAATATTGGTTTTGTAGGGTCTGCTTGTTGAGCTAATGCTAACTGGTTATCTAGCCATTCTACCTTTTCTATAGAGAAATGTTCGCCTTGAGATAGATCTGGTGAAAGTGATATGAAATGATAACCATTAATAACTAAGTGTTTATCAACTGAACCAAATAATTCAGCGAATTGAGATATTGATTCATCTCTAGATGCGCCTCTATAGTCATGGTTACCCATAGAAACTATAAATTCAGTATCATTCTTTAGATGCGCTAAAGCTATAGTTTTAAAATTTAATAGGCCAGTATAATCACCACTATCAGAAACATCTCCAGCAAATAATGCCGCATCTAATTCTTTATATTTTGAATTTGAATTCGCAATTGAATATGCTTTATCGATTGCGTTTGCGAGATTCTCATCTCTTCTTGATGGATTAGTTCCGATATGAACGTCACTTGATACCATAAACCTTAATACTGGTTTATAGTTAGCGTCACTAAAATATACTTCGTTAGATTCTACTGCTTCATTTGATTTAAAGCCCGCTCTTAAAACAAGATCATCTGAAACTTTATTTTTATTAAAATCCCATTCTTTTCCCATCTTGTCATACCACCCAACGAATGTTTTGCCTGATTGAACAGGATCAGTTTCAGGTTTAGTTATATAGTCATCAGTTGTGTTAATTTCTTTAAATACAGAGCCATTAGACATAAATGTAACCTTACTGCCGGTCCAATTTGAGTCAATAATTTTATTTCCACTTGTTCCTGTAGTAAATAAACCATCGCTTAGATAATATGCTTGATCTAATCCAGTAATTGTGTGTTCAGAGTATAATACATCGTCTATTTTTATATAATAATATTGACTTCCTGAATAAGTATCACCATTCATAACCGCAAGTCGACCTAGTTCAACATCGTGTGAACCAGTGCTAATCGCAGATGAACTCTTTGCATACTTAGTAGTGCCATCAACATCATAAGCGATATATGCGGCGTCTTTTCTTAACCAGAACATACCATTCATTTGCCAAGTATTATATAAATGGAATTGTGAACCATCTTCCCACGTATCCCACACATCAGCTTTAAATTTGAATTTAAATACTACTGAACCATAAGTAGTAGTTTTATTATAAGTAAATGTATGATGTTCATCTAATATTGATACGTTGCCAGCTGGTTTACCACTTTTCTTTAAATCTCCAACACTGATTACATCAGGTGTTTCATAGGCATCACTAGCTTTAACAGTAGTATTAAGAGTAAAACTAAAACATAAAATAGTTAGAAAGCTAAATATTATTAAGAATATTTTAAAAAACTTATTTTTATTCATTTGTGCCTCCTAATCTATATTTTTCCATTACGGATTCTACCTTGCTGTAATCCTCGCTACCATTATGCATAAACTTATATATTTCTTTCATAATAGGTTTCATTTGTAGTGATTCATCAGGATTAGCTGGAGCTGTAAATAATCCATAGTTGTTTTCACTAATATCTACATTGAATACATATAAGTCTGTAAGAGTATAGAATATAATGCATTCTACAAATGGTAATTCTTCTTTTATCATTTCTAGTTGTTTTTTAGTTTCTCTACCTATAATATCTCTTCTAGAATGATCCGCTCTATCAGAGTATCCAGCTTCTGTATACCAATGTGGTTTTTCACTATCTCCATGTTTAACGCAAATTTCATAGAACATCTTACAGCCTACTACATAGTCTTTTGTCATCAATTGAACACCATTTTCTGTTGGGCTAATTGGATTAACTAATGTATTAACGTTAGCGTATGGATGTAAATCTATACAATCAAAATAGTCATCAGGATTTACTGAGCACTTTAAATCATCTCCAGTTGGATGACATCCACTTTCAATTGCTTGATAGATATATTCTAAATAATCTAGACAAGTAGGAAGAGTGGTTAATGCTGGGGTCATCATCTTGTTATTAGGATTAACTTTCTTTATTTCTTGTCTAATGTAATAACATAAATCTGCACAGATATGAGCTTCGTCACTTGCTGTATACATAAACTCAATCTGTTTAGTTCCCCACAACATTCCATTTCTTGAAATTACTTCATTATTTGGAACGTCTGGTTCATTAATCGGTTCAAAATAATTAATTTCAGGGAATTCTTCAGCCATCATTCTATATCCTGTTGAATTCACCTTTAACCATCTGATATACGCATCTCTTTCTGTATATGGATCAGGTGTACAGATTGGGTGAGTCGATTTATAACCATATGGATATAAGAATGTATCTGTAGCGTATACTATTCTTTCAACTCCCGCATTCTTTAAATCATCAACGATTATTCTCATCTGATCTTTAGTTGCTTGATTGAATCTTACTGTATCATTTGTATCTACATAGAATAGATTGTTTAATGTTACATTTAATCTGAACACTTTCATATCGAGAGCGCCAACCATAGATGATATAAAATCTGTAGTTAATGCTGGTTCCATTTTTCTTATTTCATAATAGTGTTCTTGAACACCTATAAAATATTTATCATCAAAATTAAATCCAGTATTTTCATTATTATCAGTTGTTGTTTTATTATGACAGCCTACTAAAACTAACGCTGAAAGAATAAGGATTAATAAGCTTAAAACATTAAAAGTCTTTTTCATTATCTTTCCTCCTCTTTCTTTCTTATAAATAATACAGGTAAGGCGATTACTAGAGGTAAAGCGAACAATATAGATAATTCACTCTTACATCCTTTTTTATTGTTAGTTTCTGTATTTTCTTCAGTATTATTTTCAACTGGTTTATATACTTTAGATTCATCAAAGTCTGGTTTAACTTTCCAAACTGTTGCGTTATTTGGATCATCCTCATAATCTAAAGTTAAACATTCTTTTGAATTATCTAAAGAGAATAGATATAGATCATCTAACACAACTTTTCCATTAGCGTTAAAGATGATGTAATCTTCTTCTAGTGGAGTTGTAAAGGTATGAGTAAATAAAGTAGTAGATAATTTATCTAGTGGATCATAATAACCTTTATATCCAACAGTTAATTCATTTCCTAGAATGCTTATTTCAAAACGTTTACCCTTAATATATTCGAAATTAACTTCACTAGAATCGTATTCTGTAGTATTGTTTCCTTCTTTAACTAATATCTTATTAGACGCTTTATCGAATACAATCTTCTTATTATTTGAGAACATGATTTGAAGATTATTTTCCATTTCATAAGTAGTAAATCTAATAATTTCAAATAAGTTTTTATTTACTATGTTCATAGTGGAATCATTCATAACTAATTTCTTATCAGATACTCTAGAAACACCATCAAGTGAAATCTTATCTGATACTTTATTAGAATCGAATGATTCTCTTAATGTTAATTCTGATTCGGTTTTACATTCATCAGATAGATTAACCATCTTGTAGTTAGTTACGCCAAATGAAATACTGTTATTTCCTACTATTGATACATATCCATCAATATTAACATTAGGCATCTTCGCTCTTAAAATACCTAATTCACTATCTGGCGCATCAATCGCTTTATAGTAAACATATACTGTTCTATTCTTTCCAATGAACATCATATGGTATTTTGTATTTTCAGCGTCGAATACGTTTACTTGATTTATTCTATATGTAGAGCCATCATCAAATTTACAGTTGATACCATATGTTACTCTTGCGGTTTGACCACTATCGCATCTAAGTAAGAATGCGCTATTTGATAAACTGCCTGGAAGCAATACATCAAATAGTGACTTTCTACCGAATGATAAGCCGAACATATTGCCTTGGTTTCTTGTGAATAATTCGATATCAAATTCACAAATCCATTCTGAATATTCTTTACTGTAGCCAAATCTAGAATATGGACCAGCGTTTGTGAAAGTTAAAGATGTAACTCCTGTCGTCCAGTCTTCTTCTAAAGATACGCCACTACCTAAAGAATATTTTTGATTGTTTATATAAGGTTCAGTGAATAATGGATCAGTTTCATCAGGCACTCTAATTCCTTTAAAATCATTTGAAGCGTCTTCTGAATCATATTTGTTATATACGTTTCTTTTGAGTTCAAATTCTTTCATTTCAGCGCTTGATGATAAACTAGAGTTTAAATCAACTAGTCCTACACCAACTTCACCATAAAAATCAATATTATCAAATTTGTAAGTTAAACCATTAAATGATAGATATGCATTATTAGATGCGTCTAATTTAAATGAATAATCTAGATATTTACCATTTCCTAGTTTAGTTAATGAAACAAGATAGTTATTACTTCTATCTATTGTTCCATTTTTAATAGATACTACTTCCGCTGTTAGACTATCTTTTTTAATAAATCCAATAGCGTTTTTCTCATCTATTCTTGTATCATCACTAGATAATCCAAATCCAAATCCAAAGAATGAATTATCTTCTAATTTGTTAAGTTTAATACTATACTTAAGTTCATATGGTACACTTACGTTTTCAAGTTTAGTTAAAGAATTAGAATTCATTATAGATTCATTTGATGAATCCATCTTTACAGAACTAACTCTTGAAACATAACAGTTACCTTCGTTTAAGTTATCATTGATATGGAAATTACCTAGTGAAGCATCTGTTGAAGGGTATGTGAGTGTATTAGTTTTAAAATCATCTGTGAATACTAATTTATCATTTTGATATACTTCAAAATTAGTTAAATCCATTTCAACTACGTCCCAGAAGAATCCACAATATCCATATGGACATCTAGGGTTATTTAATTTAAATGGCATTGACTTACTTGAATATACAGTCTCTCCATCTCTAAAATATTCAGCGTACATTTCAGTAACTGTATCTGATTTTCTTTCAATTACTAAAGAGACATCAGTTCTTAATAAATCAGAAAACAAGCCATTGAATCCACGAAGAACGTGTTCGTTAATTAGTTCCTGATTTACCGCAAGGTTATGTTGCCAGTCAGTGAAAACTAACTGATTGTTCCAAAATTGAACTTTACAGTCAACATCAGGTTCTTTTTGTGGTGTTGATGGTGATAACATTCCAATATTGAATGAAATATTAGATTCAGTCTGGCCTGATTGAGGATAAATAGTAAAGTTAAATTGAGTTTTATTAGCTAATGTTACCGCATTAATAATAGGTCCAAATCCATAAGATACTGGGCTTATACAGTGAAGTCCATTATAGTTTAGTTCTAGTTCAGCACCATTTAGTTTCCAGCTTGGATCAAGTGTTTCTTTATTAAATTTATCAGAAACTACTTGTTCAACATGGAATCCTTTTGTTTCTTCTGCGCTAATGTTTTTATCGTTATCAAAGTTTAAAACAAATAGTAATCCAAAAAGATAAATGAACATTAAGGCGAATAAAAGCTTTTTATGCATTATTTTTCTCCTTTTTAGAATTCAACATCTGGTGTTAATTTTTTACCAATTACCCTAGCTAATGTGATTAATGGGAACATAATGATAGAGAACATAATACCGATCGTAGCGATTAAAATGTATCTTTCTTGGTCTGCTTGTTGAGCCCAATCAAATATTAGCCATGGTATAGTTTGGTATCCTCCTTCATATCCACCAAGAAGCAAATATGGTTGAAGGTAGAATGAAGTTACTGCGGTTACCGCATTAACTAAGAATGTAGTGATTGTAGGCATTATTAGTGGAATACCTATTCTAAAGAATTCACCGAAGAATGTAATTCCATCCATTCTCGCAGATTCAATTATTTCTTTTGGAATTCTTTGGAACGCTGATGAAATTAATACTACGTTAATTGAAAGTCCAGCCCATATACAGAAGATGTAAATGAGTGTCCAAATTCTTTGTTTATTGGTTATATCCCAACCGTTATAATCAATTCCAAATGATTGGATTAATTTAGCGACTGGTCCTGTAAATAATGCGCTATTTGATTCAAACATGAACCTAAATGCCATACAAAGTACAACTGTAGAAATAATGTTAGGCATAAAGAATATTACCCTAAAGATTTTTTCACCTGGAACATGTTTCGCAAGCGCAAATCCTATAAACGTTGCGAGAGGCAACAACATCAAGTTAATCCATAAACTGTGGAAAGTATTGAAGAAAGCTGTATAAATTGTAGAGTGCTGTCCCATTGTGTCTATGATAAAGAATTGTTGAATCTGAACTTTAAAGTTATAAAACAAGCCTTGTGTATTTGGGAATAAATATTTAGCTTCCCACCAATCCCACTCTAAGAATGGAAGAGCGAAAGTTCTAAGGTTTGTATATAACCAGAAGACAATCCAGTGTCCAATAGGATAAGCTAACAATAGAATAATAAATATTCTTTCAGCCATCTTTCTTTTTCTTTTAGCTTTGGATTTAACTTTTACTAAATTTTCATTAGTATCAGTTAAATTGTTCATATTAGTTCACCATTATTTTGTGATATTTGTTAGTTTGAATTTTCTAATCCAGTTGTTGAGCTCAGTAGTAGTTAATCTTGTGGTTACTTCATTACAGATAGCTTCACCAGGTGTTTTTCCTCCTGGATCTTGCATAATATTTAATACTTGAATCCATGATACGTTTCCATGATATGAAGGGTCATTGTATCTATAGATATGAGATACACCAGCGTAATCAGTAACGTTCATTGGATATTCATAGAATACTTCTGAATTGTAATAAACATCGAATAATGAATTAGTGAATGCGCTATATTTTGTTCCTGTAACTTCTTCTCTTAAATCACAATTAAATGGTCTAATTCCACCATTAGTATCTTTTGCGAAATTATCTATTTCTTCTTCGCTGCACATAAATACTAAGAATTCTTTAGCTAAATCTAAGTGAGCCGCTTTCGCTGGAACTACAATACAGTCTGACAAACGTCCGTATAGAATATCACTTGATGAAGCATTTAGCTTAGGAATATTCATAAATTTGAAATTAACATCTTGTTTTCCATCTAAATCACTATCTATATATCTATTTTTAATTACTTCATTTTCTAGATATGAACTTGCGATAGCTAGTACTGGTTTTTCTTTAACTTTGTTCGCAACGAACAACTGTTGAAGTTGTTGTAAGTTAGTATTGTATGCATTACTTAAAGAATTTTTAAATGCGCCTTTTTCATCGATTATATATTCAGCAAATGTGTTATACGCTAGAGCTAAACCTGATTGTTTAAACACACCCATATCGACAGTCTGTCCAACATTACTGTTGACTGTGTTGCCATAGTTGAAGAAATCATAGAAAGATCCTTCGCCTTCATATTTACTAGTTCTTAAACCTTGGCTTTCAGCCCACCAAGTAGTGATTAAGAAGCTGATTGAGTCTATATTGATTCCACCTGCCCATCCGAATGGAACATAAGTATGTGTATCATTTAATGCTTGTTTTTCACTAGAATTATTATTAAATGCGATAACATCTTCACTAAATGCTAATAAGTCCTGATAAGTTTTTGGATAGCTAACCCATTTTAAGTCAGTTCCAATTAATCCTTCAGTTACTTCAATTGTGCTTACATGCTTTATCGCTTTTAGAATATCTTCATTATATGCCATAGCGTTTGGTTGAACTGTCCAAGGCATAGCCCAAGGCACATATTCTTGTTTTTGAAGTTGTCTTTGAGAATAGAAATATCCAACGCATAAAGGATCAATAAAATCTTTAATCTTTTGTTTTCCATTTCTTGTTTCTACTTCTGTTTCATATACGCTTGATAGATCCGCTAGTAATCCACTTTGAACAAGAGATTTCCAAGGAATGCTTTCACCGATATAGATATCTGATAAATTGTACCCAGATTTCATTGAGTTTTCAGCGCCGACGTTTCCTTCTTCTGATTTAATTATTTCAACAGTGACATTCTTGGCTTCTTCAAATCTTTTAACTAGATTGTTTATCCAGTCTTCGCCATATCCACCATTAAAGAAAGTTATTTTTAAATCCGCTTTAGTGTTTACGCCAGGTGTATTGCTTTTAGTTTCAGTACATCCTGTAATCATAAATAAAGTTAATAGTAATACAATTATTAAAACCTTTTTCATTTTTTTATACCTCTTTAGCCTTTGATTCCGCCACCAGATGAGAATGATAATATCTTCTTCTGGAAAGCAAAAAATAATATTAGAACTGGTATTTCTACCATGATGATTCCTGCGAATAATATTGGGTAATCAGTGCCTCCACTCTGTGTTGCGATAAACTGTAACTCCTTTATACCAACAGATAGTGTGCGGTGTGATGGTAAGAATAGATAAGGCATCTGATAATCATTCCAACAGCCAATAAATGATAATAACCATAAAGTTGTGACTGTTGGGAGAATTAGTGGAGTTATTATCTGGACAAATATTCTAAATCTAGATGCTCCATCAATCTCTGCTGCTTCTGAATATTCTCTTGATATATTTTCATATTGAGCACTTACTAGTAAGAAACTAAATCCCATTCCAGTACCGCATAATATTACATATCCTATTAATGTATCCATTAGTTTTAAACCCATCATTAATTCATATGTTGCGGCGAGTGTTCCAACGCTAGGTATAAACATGCTTGCGATAGCGATAAAGTATACTATCCTTCGTCCTTTAAACCTAAATTTAGCGAACGCATATGATATACAACAACACGCTGATACTTGAACTGTAGGTGTTATCAAACTTAAAATAATCGTATTTGATATCATTGGAAGGAAATCAAACTCTTTAACCATCCTAGAATAGTTCGCAAAATAAAGTGTTGTAGGGAAGAACTTTTCTCTTTCAAAGACAAACTCTACAGGATTTTGGAATGATTTAACTAAAATCCATACAAGTGGGAATAACAAAGAAAATGCATATATAGAAAAAATAACACTGCATACGATAAGCGCTAATTTATATTCTTTTTGGATTTTTTCCTTGTTCTTTCTTTTTTTGAAATTCATAGAAGCGTCCTCCTATATATAAAAAATTCAAATTGTTCAACAAAATAGATATATTTTTATTATCTGTTAGTGCTTTTTTGAATGTCGTTAGTTAGTGTATAAAAAACCTATTTTTATTCTAAAAATATGTAATTTGATGTTTAATAAAATTAAAAAACTCTTATTTCAACTTAATTTTATACTAATCTTTATTGATTTATAAGTCATTATTATATCAAAAAATATACTCTTTTTTGTCATATTTTATAGTTTTAAAGCATGTATAATCGACTTTTGAATACATTTTTTTATTTTTATCTATATTTTTATGTAAAAAGCTCGCCTCCGTTATTAGTTTGGGGGTGAGCTTTATATTTATCTATTATTCTTTTTAAATTCAAATGGAGTCATACCAGTACTCTTTTTAAATGTGCTGTGGAATAAATGGTAATAATTAAATCCACATTTTAACGCAATCTCATTAATAGAGTAATCTGTAGAGAGCAGTAGCCTCTTCGCTACTTGAATTCTAAAATATTGTTTAGCTTCAGAAAATGTCATTCCTGTATTTTCTTTAAAATATTTAGACGCATGAGATAAACTATATCCAAAATCATTTGCGAAATCTTGTAAAGATACTTCGGTTAGATATCTATCATCATCTATCAAATATTTAATGATGTTTTTTCTTATAGTTAAATTGTTTTCATGTTTAACTTTCTTTTGGACAAATAGATAGAGTAATGAATTTATTCCATTTCTAACTATTTCTTCACTATATCTTTCTTGTCTATACTG
>CALCVH010000059.1 GCA_937907585.1 uncultured Bacillota bacterium
TAGCGTTCTCACTAGTATTAGCGGCTTTATCAAGCGCTACCGCTCCCGCATCAACTATAATGACTATTAAACAAACAAAAGCTAAAGGCGAATATGTGAATACATTATTAGAAGTTGTTGCGCTAGATGATGTTGTATCACTAATCCTATATAGTGTTGCGATATCTATATGTTTAGCTTTAACTAAAGGTTCATCAGGATTCAGTTTCTCATCAGTTGGACTACCTATTATTAAAAGTATTATCTGCTTAATAGTAGGTGGAGCGTGTGGATTCTTACTTAAAATATTAATTCCATCTAAACGTACTGTAGATAATAGATTAATTATTGCGATAGCTCTACTATTCTTATTTTGTGGATTCTGTTCATTATTAGATCAAACACCACTTCTAGGTTGTATGGCGATGGGCATGATCTATATCAATCTAACTAATGATGATAAATTATTTAAACAATTAAACTACTTCTCTCCACCTATTATGTTATGTTTCTTTGTAAGAAGTGGTATGACATTCAACTTAAAAGCGTTAAGCGATAAAACAATGATAGGATTCGTTCCATTAATGGTCGTTGCGATAGTTTACTTCTTCTCAAGAATCATAGGTAAATATGGTGGAGCTTACTTAGGATGTACTGTCACTAAAAAGAATAAACTCGTTAAGAATTATTTAGGATTAGGACTCGTTCCTCAAGCAGGTGTAGCGATAGGATTAGCTTATATGGGCGGTAGAATCTTAGGTAACGCTCCAGGTGAACTAGGTGATAGTTTACAAACAATCATATTAGCTTCTTCAGTTTTATATGAACTAGTTGGTCCAGGCCTATCTAAATTAGGATTATATCTATCTAAATCATATACTAAAGATATTAATGAAGAAGTTCCAATTGAAACTATTTCAAATGGTAATAAAGATTTATTACCTGTAGAAATATTAACTTTACAAATTAACGAAATACAAAAGAAATATAAATCTGAGGATAATATTCCTAAGAATGAGGCTGAAGAAGCGTTCAATGAAGCGGCTGAAGAATATTATGAAGAATATTATACGCCAAAGAATCATAGATTTATAAATAGGAGGTAATTATGGATATTACAAAAATGGTTGATCCAATTGCGAAATTAATTAGTGGAGATAATCAAATACATTTTGGTTATCAAATAATAATTAGAATCAGTTTATCAATACTTTTAGCGGCGTTATTTGGAATAGAAAGAGCGAATAAAAGACACGCAGCAGGATTAAGAACATTTATTATTGTTTCTTTATCCTCTACCATTTCAGCTTTAGTAGATATATTCTTAATCGTAAGATATAATATTGTATTCCCTGCTTTATCAATTGCGATGGCGATAGGTATCGCAATAATATCAAGTTATACGATACTATATTCTAGTAGAAATCAGATTAAAGGTTTAACTACCGCTGTAGCTTTATGGGCTCAAGCATTCATTGGCTTCTCAATCGGTTTTGGATTATACACAATAACTTTAATATCAGGATTCCTTCTACTATTCATTCTATCTATATTACCAAGATTAGAAATATATTTAAAAAATAGATCATCTCACTTTGATATTCACTTAGAGCTTTTAAACAAAACTGACCTATCTAATTTCGTAAAAGTAATTCGTGACTTAGGATTAATTATAGATGATATAGAACTCAATCCTGCATATATCAATTCTGGCTTATCAGTTTATACAATTTCTCTATCAATTTATAAAAAAGAATTAAAACAATACAAAACTCATGAAGATATTATTGAGGCTTTAAAATCCCTTCCATATGTAAACCATATTGAAGAATTAAACATTTAATAAAAGGCGCCAATTTGACGCTTTTTATTTTTTTATTAACTAAATAGTAAAAATTTTTATATTGAATTATCTCTATAATAAAATATTTAGTTTTTATTACTTTAATTATTAACATTTATTGTCTATTATTAATTATAAAATAAATCAAAAAATCATTTTTTATGACAAAAATCGTAAAAATAGTAGCGAAAATGCAGATTTTCAAAAATTTGCCTATTTTGTTATTTTATCGATTAATGCTATAATTTCTGCTTCTTCCATTCCTTTTGATAACAAATATTTTTTAGAATAGAAACCATAATCTGCAGTTTTTATATTGACACTTTCATCACCGATTATAGTTCTTAACATTTCTTCAATATTCTTAGATTTTATTATATTATATTTGTTTGGCTCACTATTTAATTTTATTCCATAATAATTATCATATGTAATCATATAATCATTTACTATCTCATTATATGATGCGCTAGCTAGTGCTTCTATTACCATACATACAAAGCCAGTTCTATCCTTTCCTTCTACACAGTGAATTAGATATGGACCATCATTATTTAACATAAATCTTAACCCAGTTATTAGTTTATCGCTGAATTGAGAATTTAAGTATTCTTTAAATAATGTAGGAGCTTCTATTTCTTCACCTTTAGAATTCTTAAAATTCATGTTCATTGATAAAGCTATAACTTGGTGTTTTTGATATAAAGAATAAAAATATGGAGAATTAAAGTCTTCTTTTTTTGTATGTTCTAATAATTCTTGATCATTATCAGATAGATTGATTATTGTATTAACC
>CALCVH010000060.1 GCA_937907585.1 uncultured Bacillota bacterium
TTTTTATCAAAATATTTGATAATTGTAGTAAAATAATTAATAATAAATAAAACTTAAAGGCTGATATAATGAATTTAATTTTTCTTAATAATGGATACTTTTTTAAATATGTTACACTTGAAAACAAGAAGTTTTCTTTTTACGCAAATGGTTTTGATGATGATATAAAATTTGAAATAGAATCTTTTACCGATAAAGAAGTTGTCTTAAAGATGTTCTATAAAGTATTTACATTAGAAAACGAAAAAGTATTATCTAGTGGATTTTATGAAAAGGATACCATTATAGAAGAATCTATAATAACTTTAAAACTGAACGCAAAAACAGATATTGACTATACTATCCTTTCTTATGATTTTGATAAAGGTTTTTATAATAGACCTCATAAGATGACATTCTCTTATCTAGAAGAGAAGAATATCAACTTAAAAAAAGCGTCAGATGAATTTGGAAATGAATATGTCGGTGGTGTATTAAATGGCCTTAAAAATGGATTTGGTGAATTTACATATCAAACTAAAACAAAATATATTGGAGAATTTAAAGATAATATTCGTTCAGGATTAGGCACACTAGTATCAGCTCATGAAATGTATATTGGCGAATTTAAAGGTGATGCGAAATCAGGAATGGGCACAGTCTACTATACTGATGGTTCTAAATATTATGGAAAGTTTATTTCGAATAAAACTGCAGGATTAGGTATATTCAAATATAAAGATGGCACCTATGAAATAGCGAAATATTTTAATGATTGCCTAGTTGGTGATGAAAACAAAGATAAAAGACTATATTGTAGATTTAAAGAAGAAGATAAAATAGATGACACTTCTATAATTATTAAAGAGGGCGTTACTACATTAAATGATACTCTAGCGATTAAAATCAATAGTTTTGATGATGTTAATCTTAACTTTTCTTTACTCTATATGGAAATAGATGAAGATAATAAAGAAAAAGTAGTTGAAAAAGAATATTCTGTAAAGAAAAAAGATTGGTTTAAAACAAATTATAGTTATATATATGATTCTAAAAATAGAGAAGGTTACGTGATCCTTTCATATATGGATGAGTCACTAAAAACAGATATTGATAACTATAGATATTTCTTATCTAATGGTGGAATATTTGATGGTGAAATGGATGGTAAATATCCTAAAAAAGGTCATCTATATCTTAGTGATAACGAATACTACGATGGTGAATTTTATAATGAAAAACTAAATGGATATGGTGAATATCATATGCCTGATGGCGATTATATTAAGGGCGAATTCTTAGATGACGTACCTGAAGGAATAGTTGAATATGTTTATCCAACAGGATTAGTAGAAAAAAGAAAATATTTCTCATTTGCGTATCCACGTTCATCTAGTGGCGTAGATATGTATAAGGAGTTGGAGGATTAGTATGGATGAAATTAAATCTAGAGAAGATTATCTAGAAGCGATTTTGATGTTGGAAGAGAAGAAAGGCAAAGTTAGATCTATAGACGTTGCGAATGAACTTGGATTTACTAAACCAAGCGTTTCAATTGCGCTAAAAAAGTTAAAAGATAAAGGCTTAGTAATAGTTGAAGATGGAGTATATCTAAAGTTAAGTGACGAAGGAAGAAAGATAGCGAATAAAACTTTAGAGAAACATGAATTCTTTACTAATTTCTTTATCAAGATTGGTGTTGACCCTAAAACAGCTGAAGATGAAGCTTGTAGTTTAGAACATTCTTTAAGCGAAGAAACATTTTTAAAAATAAAGAATTTTTTATCAAATAAGTTATAATTTGTGGGTACCGTATATAGACTATAAATGAAATAATGGCTAGGATTAGCCATTTTTTATTTCAAATAAATATGAATTATATTATATAAATAATATACATTTTCTTGACATTTTGCCGACATTTAATATAATATTAAATGAACTAATTTTATTTGTGAGGTGGAATTATGGGAATTTTAAAAATTGTAGAATGGAAAGATGAATCTAAAAATACCATCGTCCATAAAATTGATTTAAAGAAAGATTATGTAAATCGTGGATCTAAATTAATTGTCAGAGAATCTCAAGTTTGTATCTTTTCTGATAAAGGAAGAATGGCGGATGTTTTCTTGCCTGGAACATATACGCTTGAAACTGATAACATTCCTATTATTACAAAACTATTAAGCTGGAAATATGGATTTGAATCGCCATTTAAATCTGATATCTTCTTTGTAAATACAAAACAGTTTACTGGCAATAACTGGGGAACTAAAAATCCAATAATCGTTAGAGATGATGATTTTGGCGCAGTTAGAGTTAGAGGTTTTGGTAAATATTCATTCAAAGTTAAAGACGCATACATCTTTATGACTGAACTATCAGGAACTAATTCTTCATATAAAACTGATGAAATAGTTGAATGGATCAAAAGCAAAGTTGTAACTCATATTACTGATGCGATAGGTGAAGCTCATATTCCTGTTCTTGATATGGCATCTAATCTAGTTGAACTTGGAGAAATAGTATTAAAGAACTTAACTCCATCTCTAGAAAAGATTGGTATAACATTAACTGATTTCACATTTGAAAACTTCTCAATGCCTGAAGAACTTGAAAAAGCTCTTGATGAACAAACTAAACTTGGCATGATGAGAAAGAATATCGATGTATATACTCAAATGGGTCAAGTAGAAGCTTTAAAGACTGCGGCTGGTAATCCAGGCACCGCAGGAACTATGATGGGCGCAGGTATTGGACTTGGAATGGGCGCAAATATGGGTGCACAATTCTCAAACATGACTAAACCAATGGCTGAAGAATCTAAAAAAGCTCCAACTAAACCTTGTCCACACTGTGGCAAATTAGTTGAAGGCAACCCTAAATTCTGTCCAGAATGTGGTAAACCAATGGCTAAAACTTGTCCTAAGTGTGGCGCAATCGTATCAGAAAACGCTAAATTCTGTCCAGAATGTGGTCAGTCACTAAGACTTGTATGTCCAAATTGTCAAACAGAATTAAAACCTGGTTCTAAATTCTGTCCTGAATGTGGAACAAAGATTGAATAATTATGGCAGAAAAGATGACCAAAGAAGAATTTGAAGCCAAGTATGGCTCAAACAATTCTTCTGACAACACAAATTTGAATAACGAAGAAAGCAAGTCAGATACCTATAAAGAAAAAGAATCAGCGACTCAAACATCTAAATGTCCTAACTGTGGCGCAGTTATGGTCTATAATCCTGATACTAAAAGCTTATATTGTCCATATTGCGAAAGCGAACAAGATATAGAATTTACAGGATTCTCTGAAGAACTAAGTTTTGATAAGATATTTAAAGTTGATTCTAATGGATGGGGTAATGAAACACATGTGGTTAGATGTAATAACTGTGGCGCAACACAAATTATATCTAATTCTGATATTTCTAGAATCTGTCCATATTGTGGAACTACCAATGTTGTGGAAACAGAAGAGATTCCAGGACTTAAACCAAATGGAGTTGTGCCATTTGCGTTTGGAAATAAAGATGCTTCAACTCACGTAAAAGAGTGGGGAAGAAAAAGATGGCTATCTCCTAAAGAATTCAGAAAATCTCTTGAACCAGAAGAAATGAAAGGTATCTACTATCCAGTATTTACATTCGATTCAGATACCTACAGCAAATATTCTGGTAGACTTGGAATACACTATACTGAAAGAAGGAGAAGAAACGGAAAAGAATATACAGTAACCAAAACTAGATATTTTAACGTTTCAGGATCGCTATCTCACTTCTTTAATGACATAATGGTTTACGCATCTACAAGACTTGAAAGTAAAGATATAAAGAAACTAGGTGGTTTTGACACCAACCATTCTCAAGAATACAAAGAGGATTATCTTTATGGCTTTACAGCTGAAGGCGCAACTAGAACTGGTATTGACTGTTATGAAGATGCGAAAAGAATCATGAATCAAGAAATTAGAAGTATGATTCTAAGAAAATATAATTATGATGTTGTGGATTATTTGAATGTAAGAACTGAACATAAGGATCAGACATTCAAATACATCCTAGTACCACTTTATGTTGGCCATAATCTATATAGAGGAAAAAACTATAACTTCTATGTAAATGGATTAACTGGAAAAGTATCAGGTAAATCACCTAAATCTATTATAAAGGTCACATTACTTGTTTTAGGAATCGCTATAATCCTAGCGTTAATCATATGGCTTGGTATATATTATTTTGAATAAAATAACTAGAAAAGGAGAAGAACCAAATGAAAGAAAAGATTTTTAAAATTTATCCACTTTCAATTACCTTAGTAGCTTTAATCTTATGGTTTATTGGCTTACTTGGGGTTGAAGGACTCAAATTCTTTACATTCTTATATGTCGCTTTATTCTTTTTTGGCGCATATGCTAGCTCATTCTTATTAAGAGGTATATTTCTTAATAATGAAGATGCGATTCTCAAAAGAACGATGTTCATACTAACTGGAGGATTTTTAGTTGGCTTTTTAATTTCATTAGTATTCGTTCTTCCAATCGAAATTGAAAACACATTAAAAGTTGTTGTCGCAGCGATCCTTGTTGCGGTAGGTGTTGCCGCAATAATATCACTATTATTTAGAGGCTCTAAAAAATGGGATCAAGGCGATAACGAAAAACCAGGATACAAAAACTATAGAGAAAGACTTGCTGAAGAAGAAAAGACAAAAACAGTTGAGAATAATGAAAATGAATAATAAAGAGAACAATAAAGAACTTAGTCATTTCACGAAGTATAGATGGGTTTATCTCTGGATAGTCGCTGTTGCGGCTATCGTTTTTGGGTTATTAATGTTATTTATTAAAGAATTTGGACAGAGTGTTATCTATGTTATTACAGGATTCGCTATTCTATTATTTGTTATTATTAGATTCATTCCTCTAATAAAAACAATTTCAAATAAGTGGGCATTAGTAATCAATATCACAGAATTATTGTTAGATTTATTCGTATCAGTCATCACTTTAATATTTGTTTTTAAAGGCGATGTTAATGAGATGGTTGGATTCTATCCATTCTTATTAGGTGGAGTGTTATATGTAAGAGGTTTTGTATATCTACTAGAAGTTGTATTCTTTAAAACAGAACCAAAGACCAGTAAATTCTTTATTCATTTATTATTATTAACTGTTGGTACAGTCATAATCGCTAGATTTGATAGCTACACTATTGAAGCTTTGCGCTGGCTATTTGGACTCGCATTTACTATTGGTGGAGTTGCCGCAACAATTGATGGTGCAAATAGTTTTGGCAAATATAGAAAGCTTTACCAAACTAATAAGAAAATTAAAGAAGATAAAAAAGAACAAGAAAAAGGAATCGATCTACCATCTACAGAAAAAGATAAGGAAATCGACGATAAAAAAGATATTCCAGTTATTCCACATAATGATGAAGATGATAGACCATCAATCGTTGCTTAAAACCAATTAATTCTCTAACTCATTCAAAGAGGTACTTTATGGAAGACTCAACAAAAAATAAGATACTTGAATGTTTTAAAAAAGAAGTCTTAAAACTAGAAACTAAAAATAATACAGTAAATGAAGGATTAACTTCATCGCTTCTAAAATACGCTTTAATACTATCGATTGTTGTAGATTTAGTTTTGATTATAAACAATTCTATCGCTGATGGAATATCAAAGTTGTATTTAATTTGTACAACGATAAGAATTGTTTCCGCAATCGCATTATTAATAGTTTCTATCTATATAGACAAATTATCTACTACACTATTCAGTTTCTTACAAACGATATATTATGTGATAATCATCGCTACTACAACCGCTCTACAAATAGAGTGGGATATAAATGCGAGCGCTATAGAAGCCAATTCAAGAATCTATGGAATCTCAATCTATTCAATTCATCTATTTATCATCGTCTTCTTCGATATAAATGATAAATATGGAATGATCGCTGTATTATCGCTTCTAATAATATCTTATTTCTTCCCATTCTTCTTTGATGGAAAAGAGACGTATCCATATATCGAACAACTAATAGTTAGAATATATTTATTCGCTGTATATCTAGCTTATAAAACTATAAATAAAAAATTAATTAAATCATCATTATCAAATCAACAACTAAACGATGATTTGATAAAGGTATCATATATAGATGCGCTTACTTGCGCAATGAATAAAAGAGCGTTCTATAAATATATTGAATACTTATCATTTGATCCAGAAGTTCACCATATAGGTAGCTGCATATTCGATATTGATGATTTTAAATACTATAATGATCATTATTCACATCTTAAAGGTGATGCGGCTTTATCAAAGGTCGCTGAAATCGCAATTAAAGTTTTAAATGAAGAAAAATCATATTTGTTTAGATATGGTGGTGAAGAATTCGCGTTCTTCTTACTAAATCCAACAAAAGAAAAGCTATTTGATATAGCGATGAAGATTAAAAATGAAGTATATAACGCAAATATTACAAGAAATGATACTCAATATGGAAGAATAACTATCACACTTGGTTGTTCTTTAGAAGAGACTGTCAGAAGAAATGATGCAGAATATGTATTAAACGCTGATAAAGAATTATATGTCGGCAAAAACAATCAAAAGAACTGTGTAGTTCTTGATGATGAAATTCATAGATAGAGAGGCAAATTATGAACAAAACACTTAAATTAATTGAAAGAATACTATTTTATACCTATATATTCTTTTTAGTATTTGGCGCTTGGCTAGTATTCGCTGCTGGATACATAAATAATTTTAGAGATGTAATTCACGCATCTAGATTCTTATTCCAGGACTTGTTCAGCAAGGCTGCGATGAGAAACCTATTAATAATATTTATTGTTATTATAGTCTTTGCGTTCGCTGGACTTTGGATTAGAGCTGGAGTAGCGTTAAAGTCATTCTCTTTCGGTCCAATCTATCTAATTTTATTCTTTGTAACTTTCTTATTCACAAATGGATATTATAATTCAGTACCAGAAATCAATTTAGATGCGAAGATTTTAGCAATTACATCAGGATTATTACTATTTAATCTATTCTATTCAATGGTTGTGTTCTTTATCACAACCAACCCAGTTAAACAGATTCAATCTGAGGAAGTTACTCCTTCTTTTGAAGAACAAACTCAAGCTCAAGAAGCTTTGTCAGAAGAAGAATCTAACACAGAACCTGCAGTAGTTCCTGAAGAACCTAAAGCTCAAGAAGAGCCAGTTCAAGAAGAACCAACTGAAGAAACAACTGAAGAGTCTACTGAACAAGAAGAAGAACCTGTTCAAGAAGAAACTATGGAAGAAACTCCTGTTCAAGAAGAGTTAACTGAAGAACCTGTTCCTGAAGAAGTTCAAGCTGAAGAATCTAATGAAGAACAAGCTGAAGATGAAACTCCATCTGACGAATCTCTTGAAGAGCCAACAGAAGATGAAACCCCATCT
>CALCVH010000061.1 GCA_937907585.1 uncultured Bacillota bacterium
AAATAAGGATGCTTTTAGATGCGGATACTTTCTTATATACAATAAATAGTAAAACAATACTGATAATAAGAGTGATAAATATAGATAATAAAATATTGTTTGTCTTATTTATTAAGAATACTAAATAGAAGATATGTCCAATTAGGAATGAAATCATTCCTAAAAGGAATATAGTATTATCGTATTTAGGAAAGAAATATTTAATATCTAATATGATATCTCCAACCATACCGAATATGAGCGCAATTATAATTATTAAATATATACTATCTGATTTAGAGTAGATATATGAGAATATACCAGTTAAAACAAATAATATTGATGCGATAGACTTAAATATTAATTTACATAAATTGTTGTTTTTGACTTCAAAAACACAATTGATAATCTGTGATACTAAACCAACTAATAATAATATTATTGGGATAATCATTATAATCTATTTGATTCCTTCGTAATCTTATAGATATATTTTGAAAGATTAGAATTATATGCGCCTTTAGCGCATCTCCATCTCCAGTTACACCCAAGAGTTGATGGAATATTCATTCTTCCTTCATAATCATATAAACCTAAATAGTCTTGTAAAGGAACAATTGATAAATCAACATTAGTTTTAAGAGTTCCTTCTATTATTTTTTTATAAGATTCTTCTTCATTAGTTATTCCAAAATACTGTTCTATACACCATTTTAAATGAGGATTAGAATCGTTATACCAACTTCTAATAGTTTGGTTATCATGCGTTCCTGTATAAATGACATTATTTTCTTTTAGGCCATCTTGAAGAGGATGATAATCATATCCATTACCAAAATCAAACTGCATAACATACATTCCAGGATATCCACATTTATCTAATAAATCAAATACAGCTTGATCTAAAAATCCCAGATTTTCCGCAATGATTTGTGCGCCAGGTATTTCTTTATTAATCACATCAAATAGATCATATCCAGGACCAACTACCCATGATCCGCCTCTTGCGTTTGTATCTCCAAATGGAATTGTAAAATATCCTGCAAAACCTCTAAAGTGATCAATTCTAACTACATCAACTAGTTTTAGAATATTTCTAATTCTGTCAATCCACCAAGAATAGTTTTCACTTTTCATCTTATCCCATCTATAAAGTGGATTTCCCCATAACTGTCCATCAGCTGTGAATCCATCAGGAGGACAGCCCGCAACCTTGATAGGTTTTAAATCTTCATCTAAATAGAAATATGATGGATTAGACCATACATCAGCGCTATCGTAAGCAGCGTATATAGGCATATCGCCTATTATTTTAATTCCTTTATCATTCGCATATTTCTTTAGTTTTAGCCATTGATAATAGAATAAGAATTGAATGAATTTTCTATATTCAATATCTTCTTTATTAGTTTTTATATATGAATTAATAGTCTTTTTATCTCTTAATCTATATTCATCTTTCCATGTATACCATGCGGTAAAACCAAATGATTCTTTTATAGATTCATAAAGCGCAAATTGGTCAAGCCAACTCTTATTTTCTTTTTTGAATCTATTAAACTCTTTATTATATAATTCGTGTCTAGGCCAAACTTTCTTTAATACTCTATTTTTAACTATAAACATATTCGCATAGTCAACATCTAGTGGATTATTACCATAGAATTCATTTTTATAATCTCTAGGTTTTAATAATCCCATTTCCTTAAGCATATCTAAATCAATTAGGTATGGATTATACGCAAATACAGATGATGATTGATAAGGTGAATCTCCATAATTTGTAGGAGTTAAAGGTAATACCTGCCAGTAAGACTGACCAGATTTAGCTAAAAAATCCACAAATTTATATGCTTCTTTACCTAGTGTACCAATCCCATATTTACTAGGAAGAGATGTGATATGCATCAAAATTCCTGAAGCTCTTTTCATAATTATCTTTTCTTAGTTTTAGTTTCTTTAGTTGTTAGAGCGTCAAATAATGATACTAAACCATCAATAATTAGTGAAACGCCCATAACGATTATTATCCACTCTTGAGCGGCGAATTCGTTAATTATAATTAATACACCTACAACTATATATAAAATAGCGATTAATAGTAATAAAACCATTGGTGTGCCTTTTAATCTAGAATTAAATAATGTAGCTAGATAGAAGATACCTATTACGATTAAGAATGCGGCGAATAGATATAATAAAATATTAGCCATTAACCATGGAAAGAATACTAATAATACACCAAGAACGGCTTTTATTGAACCTCTTAAAGTTAATCTTATAGCGTAATCATAACCACCGCTAATACATAAGTAACATCCAATAGCTGTTGCGGCGTATCCTACAACAAATCCAGGATCCTTCACAATAAACGCAATACCAAGCGCAATTGTTAGAATAGAAATAATAATTTTTTCAACTTTACTCATAATTTTTACCTCTTTTTTATGCAAAATAATTATACATTAAGTATAATTAATAATCAATTACAATCTTTTCCCTGATATATATCATATTTATCAAAATATCTATTTATATCGGCTAATACCTGTTTTTTAAGTGCGCTCCACTTAGGTTCAACAAGTATTTTTTTAGGTCCATCACCAGTTATTCTATGCACAACTATATTTTTATTTAAATGACATATAGCTAATGATAGTAATCTATAGTATTCTTCTTTTTCAAGTGGTGAATATTCATTATTCTTATATAATTCATATAGTTTGGTTCCAGTTAAAATGTGAAGCAGTTGGAGTTTTACTCCATCTGTCTTATCATTAATAAAATTTATAGTATTTATTAAATCTTCTTCATTTTCGCCTGGTAAACCTATGATAATATGTGTTATCACGTTTATTTTAGCGTCTCTTAGTTTTTTAGTTATTGTAGAGTATACGCTAGTTTTATAACCTCTATTAATATATTTTGCGGTTTCATCATTTGATGTTTGTAAACCTAATTCTATAAATACCTTCTTCTTATTGTTTAATTCTTTTAATAGTTCAATACATTCATCACTAATACAATCTGGTCTCGTGGCGATAGATAATCCTACAATTCTATCATCTTTAATTGCGCTATAGAATAATTTCCTTAAATATTCAATAGGCGCGTATGTATTTGTATAACTTTGAAAATATGCAATATATTTTGTTGATCCTTTTGATTCAATTAGTTTTATAGCCTCATCAATTTGTTTTTCTATATCATCATTATATTTGATAGCGAAATCACCGCTGCCTCCACTACTACAAAAAATACAGCCACCATTTTTATTAGAATCTCTATTAGGACAATTCATTCCTCCATCAAGTGAAATCTTATAAACTTTGGCGCCATATATCTTCTTATAATAGTTGTTCGCAGTATAATATCTTTCCATAGTTTTATTATACAACACAAAATGTAAACATTTTCATTAATAAAAAATTAGATTTTTCATTTTAATGAAATATAATATAATTGAAGTTTAAAAAAGGAGCTCACAATGAAAAGATACAAAAAATTAATTACATTTTTTATTTTCGTTCTTTTATTAGTTGGACTAGTTGGATGCGCTACAACATCTAGTGATAATACAACTAAGAATGATGAAAACAATAAAAGTTCAAGTGAAACTGTTACAAAAGGAATCGTCACTACATCTTTAGATGAAGTTGATACTACTGATCCATCTACTACTAAAGAAGATGATGGTGCATTAACAGTTAAAGAAGCAATTGATATATGTATGATGGTTGGAAACAATGAACCTAACGCAAAATATTTAGTTAAAGGTACAGTTTCAAAAATTACAAATTATTCATACGGTGAAATGTATATCACTGATGGCACAAACGAACTATATGTTTATGGTACTAGAAGCGCTGATGGTGAAACTTATTATGATCAATTAGATGATAAACCTCAAGTAGGCGACACTGTTGTATTACTTGGTGGATTACATACATATAATGATAGTCCAGAAATGAAAGTTGGATGGATTCAAAGTTTTGTCCATGTTGAACAACAAATTAATTTAGATGAATACACTGATTCTACTATCGATGAAGCTAGAAGTGCTTCTGAAGGCTCAAAAGTTAAAGTTACTGGTACTGTTAAGTTATTAACTTATACTCAAGGATATTCATTAAATGGGTTCATATTAGTAGATAACTTCGCATCTATCTATGTATATGGAGCTGATATAGCTTCACAAGTTAAGGTTGGTGAAACTGTAGAATTAGTTGGTGAAAGAGTTAACTTTATCGCTGAAAATGAAAAAGCGTACGCTGAAAAGTTCGGATATTCTGGAAGTATTCAAATTCAAAATTGTAAATTAGTATCTAAGAAAAATATATCTGGATACGATTATAATAAATGGGTAACTGAAACTACTATTAAAGAATTAATGGATACTCCATTTAATTCAGATAAAACTACTTTAATCTATAAAGCTAAAGGTTTAGTTATTAAATCTATAAATCCTGGATTTGTAAACTATTATCTCGATGATTTAGATGGTCATACTGGAAGTTATGTATATACATCTAATAGTGGTAAAGACTTCGCTTGGTTAGATGAATTTGATCAAAAGATCTGTACAATTTATTTAATGTTAATGAACGCTAAATCACAATCATCAGGATGTAACTGGAGACTTGTGCCAGTTCATGTTGAATATGATGAAAATTGGACATTTGATCTAAATACCGCTCCAAAATTCGTTCTTGATTACTATATCGATGGCTTATTCGATAGTGAATATCAAGGAGACCCATCTTTAGTAGTTCCTACTACTATATCAAATGAATATATCGGTTTAGAAAACGCTACAGTAGAATATACATCATCAAATGAAAACGCAATTAAATTTGATGCTGACGCTCAAGGCTTAGTAACAATGCATACTGGAACTGAATATGGTACTTCTACTGTTACTGTTAAAGTTACACACGGAAATAATACACTTGAAAGATCATATGAAGTAAAATATAGTTCTTCTGATAATTATGAAACTATCACTGTCGCTGAAGCTATTGAAGCTGAAAGAGAAGCTGAAGTAACAGTTAGAGGTATTGTCGCATCTAGTTTAACTTTACAATCTGGATTCGTAATCATCGATAAAACAGGCGCTATCGCTGTTATGTTAGATGCGGAAAACTGTAAGACTCTATCTATCGGCGATGAAGTTATAGTAAAAGGTAAAAGAAATCAATTTAAAGATGACCCAGAAAAAGAAATGCCTGGCCAATCAATAATTGATGGTGGAGTAATACTTGCGAACTTACATGGAAATAATGAAATTCCAAAAGATTCATTCCAAAATGAAACTGTAACAAATTTAACTAAATATGATTATAAAGGCGACTACACAACACAAGCTTACACAATCAAATGTCAGGTTTCAATCTATAAAGGACAATATTCATCTACTGTAGATTTATTAGAAATAGATGATCCTGAAACATACTTACAAATTTATTCATCAGGTATAGGTTCACTTAGCTGGTTAACTAGTGTTGCGTGTGATGAAGATGGAAATCCAGTAGGCGATGTTGAACTCACACTATTACTCTGTAACTGGAATAAAAAGACATTCTATAAAGTTATCGCTATGTCTGTAACAATCGATGGAGTTACATACTATAACGACGCGAACTTTAAATAGATATTAAATCTATTCATAATAAAAAGGAGCTTCGACTCCTTTTTATTATATCCATATTTATTCTGTTACTCTTAAAACTGCTTTATATACTTTTTTATTGATTGTTACATCAACTAATTTTATGCCTATTTCACTTGAATCAAATCCAGGTACTTGGTCAGCATTTAAATAATAATATCTGTATT
>CALCVH010000062.1 GCA_937907585.1 uncultured Bacillota bacterium
TATCCCACCTTTTGTAAATATTCAATTTGTTTTTGTGTTGCTGGTCTAAAATCTTGCATTTTTCTTCCTCCTATTATCTAATTTCTATGCTTTCATTTTCTGCAACTCTTGTGCAAATAACTTGATATTTGCTTAAGTTTTTAATCTTATCAACACTATCTATGCCCTCTAGTCTATCAGCAAGTATAGGCAAGTTGTTTTGAGTTGATATTTCCCTAATCTTTTCTATAAACTTGACACCCTCTAAAATCTTTCTTGATGTGTTTAGGTCTTTAAATGGCACACCATCAAATGTAGCGTAGCAAGTTTCAGTTACACCTGCGTTTGTTAGGTTTTCTTCCAACATTACAAAGTGTATACCTGTGATTTTATATGCCTTATCGTTTATTAACTTAATCATTGTATGGATCAGTTCAGTAACTCTTGCAAGTAGGCTTGATTCATCATTGTAGCGTGTTCTTGTAAGTTGTCCTTTATTAAATAAGGCTTGTTTAGTATCATATTTTTCTTCATTGATGTAGTAGTTCTTAATTTCAGTATCTAGTTCTTCTAGTTCAGTATTGATTGCTGCAATTTGGTTTGTGTTATCTGGTTTGATATCACTTGCGATTGCTTCATCAAGTTTTAGTTTAGTATCGATTATTTGAGCGTTTAGCTTATCTATAACCTCATTTGTTGTAACACTCTTTAAGGTTTCTATTTGTGCCTTTAATGGCTCAACATCTGGTGTAGATAAATCTACATTATTGTTGATATAACTATTTAGCTCATCATTGGCTTTTTGGTATTCAGCCTTTAGTTCCTCAACCTCTTTGTTTAGGTTTTGAGCTAGTAATTCATTGTTTGATTTTTCTTGGATCTTATCTTCTTTTAACTTTGTAAGGCTACCGATTTTATCGTTGGCATCCATGATGTCATTTGATAGACTTTGCATTTCAGTTTCTCTATGTTCTTGGAATGCTTTTACATCTTCTTCATCATCAAACTCACTAAAGCAGTAAGGACAAGTATGTTTCTTGCCTGTAAATGTGCTTTCGCCTACCTCAACAAACTTTGTTTCAAGTGATGTTTTATCTTTTTGTTTTAACTCGATTTCATTTGCTAAACTTGTAATTTCATTGTTTAGGTTACCAATCTTTATATTGATATTTGCTAATTCAATGTTTTTAGCACTATACTTTGCGTATTTATCGTTTTTAACTCTAGTTAGGTCATTTATATGCTCTTGTCTTGAAACGCTTAATTTAGCCTGTTTTTGTGCGATTTCATTTTCTAGCGATTTGATATCACTATCACGCTTAACATTAAGTAGTTCTATTTCATGTGCTAACTTGCTATTAAGGTCTTTTAATTCAGTTTCAACCATCTTTACTGCTTCACTTGTTGTTGCAGTTTCAAGTGTTGTTCTATCGGCAATTAGCTTTGATTGTTTATCTTTTAAAGTCTTTAGGTCATCTGGATTTGGTTTTTCTATTTCATTGAATAGTTTTAATTGGTTGTCGATTTGGTCGAGTTCTGCGCTTGTTGTATCTACCTTATCTTTACAAGCCTTTTTCATGTTAGACCAGTTACCCAAGTATTGTGATTCATATTGTCTTAAATCTTCAAACCCACTTTGGTATAGTTCTTCATTTGTAACGCTACATCCCATCGCTACTAATAACTGTCTTAAGTCTTTATACTCTAGTTTTGCTAGTGGATATAATGGATCAGTATTTAATCTTACTTCGTTGCATTTAAGTTTAGTGAAGTATGGTTTATACTCTAGTTGCTCATAAAGTGTGTCATAAAACTCACTTGCTTTAGTTACTGCTACATCATTGATTGCATATTCAGTAACGTGCTTATTTGCTTTGTTAGTTATCTTATCAAAGTAAGTTTTATAAATCTTTGTGAACTTTGCACCACTTGATAGCCAGATGCTAACTTCTGTGTGTTCGCCTTTTTGGTGTGTAATTGGCACGATTGATTCAATGTCATTTTCGCCTTTACCATAGTTATCAGTTAGTAAGCAATCAGCTACTAAATAATTGATAGCATTTAGTAGGTTTGACTTACCTAGTCCATTTTTACCTACTATGATTGATGCCTCGTTTGGTTTTAACTCAAAGACTTCATGCTTTAAGTTACGGAAATTAGTTACTTCTACTTTCGTAATCTTCATTGTTTTCTTCTTCCTCCTGTTTTACATATGTTTCGATTACATTTCTCTCGTTCTTACTGAACGTGATTTTAAATTGATTGTTTAGTTCAGCCTTATGGATCAACTTGTATGTATGTGCAAGCGACCTCTTGGCTTCTCTTAACCTAGATTGTAAATACATTGTTACTTGTTCTTGTGTGCCTAGCTTGTAGCCTTTAGCATTTGAAACTATGATTTTTTGAATTGTAGGATTTGCGTTTATAATTCTTACATCAAACTCGATATCTCTACATGTTCTGGTTTCATTTGCTTTCATTTCGTAATATTGTGGCAATGCTTGGCATATCTCTTGTTTGCTTATATATTTGTTATCACTATAATTGGTTTTTAAAAACCTATATAGTTCCCATTGAGCAGTAGTTAAATCTTTCATCTTAATTCCTCCAAAGCCTTTAATACTGCATCACGCTTAACCTTTTGTGGTAGTAGTTTTATAAAGTCATCATATTTTAATATTGCTATTTTTCTAATCTTTGAGGCTTTATTAACACCGACATTGGCATACGCTTGAATGTCTTTATTGTTCCAGAATGCTTTATTCAATAATTCTTCCATATCTTTACCTCTGGTTTGATTTTCTAACCATTCACTACATAAAAATAGAGTCAAGTGTTACACTAGGGTTAGTTGTTTTTACTTTCTCAACAAATGCTCTCATTTCGCTTTCAGTAAACTCTCTTTCGCCTGTTTCCTTTAAACGATAGCTTACCATTGAAATGTTTAGAGCTTTTGCCATTTCTTCTTGTGTAAAACCTGCCATTGTTCTGTAGCCTTTTACTTTGTTAATATTGTTATCTCGTTCCATATTATGCCTCCCATTCTCTAATTTTATCCATTACTCCAGTTAAGGTATTATCTTCATCTTCTAATGCTTTAATATCTTCTTGTGAATATCCTCTAGCTTTAAGAATAGCCTTTTGAGTGATTATGTCGCTTTGCTTTTC
>CALCVH010000063.1 GCA_937907585.1 uncultured Bacillota bacterium
TAAGAATGGCTACTTTTAGTATGCGATTATTAAGCCAAATAAAATAATTATGAAATTTTACTTGATTTATTTATAGTTGGCTCATAAAAACATTATAAACAATTTATATGCATAGTTAAAAAGAAAATTTGTTTAAAATAGTAAATATTTTAAAAGAAGAATAGACATAAAAATGTTGGTTTTTTATTAAAAAATAGCATATAATCATATTTGACGAGTATAGGTGGATGGTTGTAGGAATGAAAAAAGTATATACTGTATCAATATTAGGAACAGGCTCTAGAGGAGCAGAATCTTATGGTAGAATTATGATGGCTCATAGTGATATGTATAAGATTGTTTCTATATGTGATATCTCTGAAGTAAAAGTAGATAAATATCAAAAATTATTCAATCTTGATAAGAATAATTGTTTTACTGATGAAAATGAATTCTTTAAAGAAAGAAGAAGTGATTGTCTTGTTCTTGCGACTATGGATGAGGATCACGTTAGACAGTGCATAAAAGCGTTTGAGCTAGGATATGATGTTTTACTAGAAAAGCCTATTTCTCCTAAACTTGATGAATTATATGCTTTGCTTGAAGCACAAAAGAAACATAATAATAAGGCATTAGTATGCCATGTATTAAGATATGCACCACTATTTACCAAGATTAAAGAACTATTAGATAATAAAGTATGTGGCGATCTAGTAATGATTGATTCTATAGAACAGGTTTGTTTCTGGCATCAAGCACATTCATTTGTTAGAGGTAATTGGCGAAATAGCGATGAAACTTCACCTATGATATTACAGAAGTGCTGTCACGATTTAGATCTACTCCAATATTATGCTAATAGTAAATGCGATACCATTTCATCAATCGGATCACTTAGATATTTTAAAAAAGAGAATCAACCAGCTGGCGCAGCTGATAGATGCACTAAATGTAAATTTGTTGATACCTGTACATTTAGCGCTAAGAGATTCTATATCGGTGAATGGAAGAAGATAGGGTCAGTAGAAAATGGTTGGCCATACAATGTTATTACAACTAAGCTTCCATTAACTGAAGAAAACCTATATGAAGCTATTGATAAAGGACCTTATGGAAGATGTGTCTTCGCTTGTGATAACAATGTAGTTGATAATCAAATCGTTATGATGAGATTTGAAAATGGTGTAAATGCCAATTTAAGAATGACCGCATTTACTCCAGGTGGTGGTAGAATAATGAAGTTCTACTGTACTAATGGATTAATTGAACTGCTTGATGCAGAAGAAAAGATTGTTGTAACTAAATTCTATGAAGAACCAGAAACAATAGATATAAATCTTCTTCTTAATGAAGGTGGCCATAATCATGGTGGTGGAGATGCAGGTATTATCGATTCATTCTACAAATTACTTAATGGTGAAAGAATGGTTGGTACATCACTTGAAAGCTCAATTGAATCTCACTTGATGGCCTTAAAAGCTGAAGAATCAAGACTAGAAAACGGAAAATTATTGAAAGTGCATGAATAGTGCACTTTTCTTTCATAAAAAAAAGAACAAAAACACAACAAAATAGTTCAAATTAGTATTGAAAATAATATTGTTATTTATTAATATAGAGGTAATATTAGATTTTTTTGAATGAGGCCAAAATGAAAAAGTTATTTATAATCTTATCGATGATAATTTGCTGCTCTTTTGCTTTTGTGTTATGTTCTTGTAATAAGAAGACTGAAGAAAATAACACAACTACAAATATCGACAATCCATCTACAAAAATTACTGAATTTAGTGAAAAAGAAAAAGGTGATGTTGTCGAATTAAACAATCAAACAATTGATGTTTATAAAAAGAATTTAGAGAAACTAGGATATACATCAGTATCTTACGAAGAGACTGATGATCTTTGCGCTTTAAACGAAGGAATGGGATGGGTAATCCTTGAAGAGCCATTACTTGGTGGACTTCCATCTGTTGGATATCGTGGAACATTCCCTGAAGTAAAAGCAATATCACTTTCTACAGCGTGGAGCTGTTTCGAAATAGAACCAGGAGTATATGACTGGCATGTTATGGATGAGACTATCGCATACTGGGCACAGTTTAATAAAGAATTCAATATGCGACTCTGTACAGATAACTTATTCTTAAACCAAGGTGTTAAATGGGGAGCGCCTAAATGGCTAACTGAAGAACCATTTAATGTTCCATATAAGACACTATCGGATGATCAAATATATTTTGATTTATCAAATGAAACATATCTTGAAAGACTTTCTATGTTCTTAGAAGCATTCGCAGCTCACTATCAAGATCCTGAATATCCATATAGAGACTTAATCAAAGTGGTTGAAATTAGAGGATATGGAATGGTTGGTGAGTGGCATTCTGGATGGAATGAATATGTTGATCTTGAACAAAGAGAAAGTGTTCTTAGAAATATTCTTAAGATGTGGAAAGACGCTTGGGATGACGATAAACTATTAGTTGTTTCATGTACATATGAATTTACACAATACATGGGATTAGGCTTAACTAAACCAAAAGATATGCAGGAATTCTGTGAATTCATGGGATATGATTACGCATTAGGAAATGGTATTACATTTAGAAGAGATGGCATCGCTTTTGCGTTACAAGAATATGATCAAGATTTCGCAGTTTACTATTACTATTTAAATACTGGTTTACCACTTCTTGGAGAGATTGGTGATGGATATTGGCTACATAGCGATTCATCTCCATATCCAGTATTTGAAGCAATAAATGAAGCATTATATAAATGGAGAATTAACTATAACACAGTAATTGGTTGGGTTGCGCAAGACTTTGAAGAAGTAGTCGCTAATGAAGAACCAATTATCGATTATTATAACCACACTATAGGATATAGATTTATTCCTCATTCTGTTGAATATTCAAATTCAGTTAAAGCAGGAGATAAATTATATCTTAATACATATATTGAAAACGATGGTGTTGGTAGATGTTGGGAAGATCATGATTTCTCAATCTATTTAGAAGACGCTAGTGGAAATACTAAATACATAGGAACTGATGCATCATTTAATCCTGTTTCAATGAATGGTGGTGAAGCGCATTACTTCAATTTAAAATTTGATTTACCTGAAACACTATCAAATGGTGAATACACTATTAAGTTCGCAGTTAGTGATAGCGATGGTAATCCTAAAATCGCAATGCCTATCGCTGGAAATGATGGAACAAATAAATATTATCTTGGTAAAGTTACTGTTGGAGATAAAGCCGCTGTAGATTTAAATAAAGTTGATACACTAACTAAAGGTGAAACAAGTATCATCGCTAAAGGAAATGGCGCAATTACCGCTAGAACTACTACAGTAGATGGCTCAGCTGCGCTAGTTGGAAGTGGATCTGATATATTTGGCGAAGGTCAAAGACTCGAAAATGGTAAAGCATATTATGTTTCTTTCTTCTATAAAACAAATAAGAACCAAAACAACATAACTATTCTTGATGATTCAAGATATGTTGTAGGAGCTTATACTAAGGATGAAAGAAGCTGGGGCGATAAATACGAATGGTTAGATGTATCAAACAAGGTATCTCATAGAACTGTATTATTAAATGTTCCAGATGATAATAAACCTTATTATCTTACATTTGCGTGCTTAAATGAAGCAGATGAAATCGCAATTGATAATGTTCAAGTTGAAGAAGCAGTAAAAGTTGATTCATCATTTAGAATTAATCCAACTTATACTGATAAGAATGAAGATGGAAGCTATACTATGTTAAACACATATGTAAAGACATGGGGTGATGGCTTACAATTAAAAGAAGCTTTATACCCTCATACATCATATATGATTACATTCGACGCTCAAACAACAGTTGAGATTGGTAATGGCGCGTTCTTCTATGTTGGATTTACTGATAATAACGTTGATTATGAAGAAAAATATGACGCTATTAAAGCGTTTGATAAATTAAGAATAGGTTCATTCTATACTCCAAAAGAATATGGATATCAAAAATATTCCTATATGTTTAATACTGATAATTTCAATACTACTGATTATTATCTAGCATTTGGTATATATGGAATTGGTGGTGTTCAAATTAAGAATATTACATTAACTATGCTTGATACTGATTTAAGTTATACAACTGATGACATAGTGGTTAAACATAACGAAAAAACAGATAAACATATTAAGCTAGAAGTTGGAGATACAATTTATGAAAACTTTGAATCAGGATTCTTCAATGGCGGAATAATGTATCCAGGCATTAGATCTACCGGTATCATGACATCTGATCCTGAAAAGGTAATAAGCGGTAAATATAGTGCTTATATAGATAACTCAAAAGATAATGCGCCTGATATTCTAACTTATAACTATAATATCTTCTTACAATCTAATATAAAAGACTTTAGATTAGAATGTGGTGAAAGTTATAGGGTAGAATTCAAGGTAAGAGTTGTAAAAGACTTTATTAAAACATATGATGATGTTGATCCATGGGGAGCTTATTTCTACTTTATCGCAAGAGAAAATGGGACTTTCGCTCACGATAGAGGATATGTTGCGATGTCTCATGCGCCAAATAGAGTTAATGAAGCTGTGATGTTGACAGATTATGAAGTTGGTAAAGTATATTGTATTGAAACAGAATTCACTACAGTAAGCGCAAATTCATATGTTACTTTACAGTGGGGCGTAGGTAAAGATGGCGCAGTTGTAGTAGATGATATCGTCATCACAAGAATTGATAATAGTGAAGTTAATGTTCATTATGGATATTGCAAACCAACATTCCCTGCTGATAAATTAGATGTTATTCTATACGATTATGTATTCGATAAGAAAGAAGAATAGGAGAACAACAATGAAAATAAACATTAAGAAAATATGCATGTTTTTACTGTTAATAACTACTTTGTTGTTAACGGTTGCGTGCACTAAGAAGACTTATATCTCAACATATACTGATGAACAAGGAAATGTTCAATCAGTAGTTGTTGAAGATGATAATATATTTGGCGGTGGTGGGAAGAAAAAGACTACAGTTAGAATCTATACTTTTAATAACCCAGCCGCAAATGAAAGATATTTAAATGCGATTAAGAATGATTTTAATGTTAAATATCCAAATATTAAAATAGAACTTCAAACATCAACAGGAAGTTTCTATACTAACTTATTAAGTGATTTCTCAGCTGGTACTCAGGCAGATCTATTCTATATGGAACCAGGTGAAATATATCCATTCTTACAAGAAGGATATTTAGAACCTCTTGATTCATATTTTGATAATAGCTCTTTAATATCTCAAGATGATGTATGGGATATTAATAAGCTTGCGTATAGATATGATGAATCAACTGATACATTCGGAACTGATAGTGGAAGTACATACGCACTACTCAAAGACTGGACTACTGATGCGATGCTTTATTATAATAGAAGCTTATTCACAGATGAACAGCTTCAAGTAATAGAAAAAGATGAAGATAATGATGGAATATTTGATCCAATGAGCTATGAAGAATTTGAAACACTATGTCAAGAGCTTTTGGTTAAAGAAGGTAACACAATCAAACAATATTCATTCTTACCTGGTCTCGCTGAAGCTAAAGTATTATCACAGTTCTTAACTAATGCAGGATTATCTTGGTTTGATAAGAATACTTATAAATCAACTCTTTCAACTCCAGAAGTTAAAGACGTTATCGAATATTACTATAGAATATTAAGTTTAAATAATGTTAATAACGTTGGTTCAACTCATATGCCTCTATTCGAACAAGGAAAAGTCGCAATGATTATGGGTGGATTATATAACATAAATGAAAATAACTTAGATAAATTTGGAGATAATTTAGGTGTTGCATATCCTCCAGTAAAAGATAAAACAAAAGATGTTAAACCATTTACTACAGGCTGTGTTGCGCTCGCAATGAGTTCATCATCAAGAGTAAAAGATGCTGCATGGAAATTCATTGAATGGTATATGGATTATTTCGGAAAAGCTGACGCTCAAGCATGTTCTAACTTCACTGCTAAAAAAGAATACGCAAAGTATATTATTGACCCTGAATTCAATGACAACGCAACAAGACTTAGAATTGGTAAGATATTCTATGCTTCACTCGATAAAGCAATCATTATAGAAAGAAATAAATATTGTTCACAAGCGTCTTTTGAATCCGCAGAACTTGCCTACGCTGGTGAATACTTAAATGGAGACTTTACATTAAATCAGTTCGTTGAGGCTGTAGAAGGCAGAATCAATGCTGTAGTAGAAATTAATAGAGAATAAAATGAAATTTATGGTATCAAAGAAAACAAGAAAAACATTAACCGGAATAGCTTATATCAGCCCATGGATAATTGGGTTTTCTTGCTTTGGAATAATACCACTTGCTTATTCGTTCTATTGTAGTTTTTGTCAGTATAAATTAGGTGGACAACCTAAGTTCTTATTAAATACCGATAAGGGATTATTCTATAACTATATAACCTTATTCTCTGGGACATATGGAGATTTCTATGTTTCATTTAAGAACACTTTTGTCTTCACCTTCTTAACTACTACATTAACGATGTTAATTGGATTAACATTTTCACTAATTATAAATTCTGTTCCAAAACTCAAAAGATTCTTCCAAACAGTATATTATTTGCCTGGTGTATTACCATTAATCGCTGCGACAATGTTATGGGAAGCGATGTTCGCTCAACAGGGAATATTAAATGGTATATTTGGTTGGTTTGGAGCAGAACCAATAATATTTATGAATCATAAGAATGCGATGGCAAGTTTGATTCTAATGAGCGTCTGGGGTGGAATCGGTGGAAAGATCACGATGTTATGTCCTACAATCGCTAGCGTTTCAACTGAAATGTTAGAATCAATGGAACTTGATGGCGCAAACACTTTTGATAAGATTATCCACGCAATAATTCCTATGATTAGCCCAACTATATTCTATCTATTAATAATGGATATTATTGGAGGACTCCAAGTTTACGCACCAATGATGATGCTTGGAGGAGGAACAGCAACAGTATCTGCTACATTACAGATTTATAATTTAACATTTACAGATAGAGCTGTAGGCTTTGCGTGCGCATACGCTTGGGTTTTATTTGTACTAATATTAATTATCACCATCTTATTCTTTAGATTTGGTGGAAAGAAAGTTTATTATGCGGATGGTGATTAATATGACAAGCTTTAAAAGATCTAAGAAAAGACAAAGATTAGTTAAAAACATATCCACATATACTGTTTTAGCTATCGTAGGACTTATAATGGTTGTGCCAACATTTATTATGATCACATCATCATTTAAGTCATATGATGAATATTATTCAGATGTATTTAAACTGTTACCTGGTAAATGGATTTTTGATAACTACGTAAGAATATTTACTACAAATGATTACATTTTTAGATGGGTATTCAATACATTAATTCTATTAGTTTCGAATACTGTAATAGTTACATTCTCAACAATTCTAATCGCTTATGGTTTCTCAAAATATAAAAGTAAAATAAGCGAAGTACTATTTATGGTATTATTATCAACTATGATGATTCCTTGGGCAGTTACGATGATTCCATCATATGTAATATGGGCGAAACTTGGACTTGTAAATACATATTGGCCACTAATATTACCATCAATTGGTGGTAGCGCATATTATACGTTTATGTTAAGACAAAATATGAGGGGCATTCCAAATGAGATGCTTGAATCAGCTGAAATTGATGGCGCTACTTCATGGCAGAGATTATGGAAGATAGTTGTGCCAAATTGTACACCTGCGATTATTACTATGGTATTATTCACATCTATGGGTATCTGGGGTGATTATCTAGGTCCAAGTATCTATTTAAGAAAAGAAGAATTATATAACATTTCTGTTGGATTAAATTCATTAAGAGTTACTTCATCTAGCGCATCAACTGGTGGAAGAACTGACGCACCAATGTTACTCGCATCTAGTGTGCTTATGGCTATACCATCTATAGTTATGTATTTCATAGGAACAAGAGCGTTTACAAAAGGAATATCACTACAAGGAAGCGATAAATAATATGAAAAGAAAGATAATATTTGATACAGATTTAGGTGGAGATATCGATGATGGTGGAGCTTTATCTATCATTCATCAAGCGGTGAATAATGGATACGCAGAACTACTTGCGTGCACATCAAGTACATCTAATCCTTATTCAGTATCAGCGATAGACGCAATAAATGAATACTATAAACATAAAGTAGAAGTTGGCACAACTAAACTGATACCAGAAGGCGAAACAATTAATAGAGATGAATATCTTAAAAATTGTGATACCTGGTATGGAAAATATATTAATGATAATTATCATCATACTTATACAAAGGATAACGCAAGAGACGCTATTAAAGTATTAAGAGAAGTTTTAAGTAAAAACATAACTACAGATGATAATGAAAAAGTAACAATAATAGTTGTTGGCACAATCATTAATATTGAAGGATTACTAAAATCAGAACCTGATGAATATTCTTCATTAAATGGAATTGAGTTAGTAAAAAATAGCGTTAAAGAATTCTCTTTAATGGGATGTTTTTTCCCATCAGAAGAATTAAAAGATGTGTGGTTTGGTGATTTTCATATGGAAGCTGAAAATAATATTGTTCAAGATATTAGTTCAGCGAAATATACTTTTAAAAATTCATCTGTACCAATCGTTGTTTCTCATTTCACACCTGGAATGATGACGATAACTGGAGAATTAATTTCAAAAGAAAGCGATGATAACCCAGTTAGCGCATCCTATAATAAATTCTTTAATGGTTTAAGACAGAGCTGGGATCCAATTAGCGCATATTATGCTATATATGGACTTAATAATGTATTAACTATAAGTGAACCTTTAACTATATCAATAGATGATAAAGGAATATCTACTTATAAGAACAATAAATCTGGAACACATTATCTTCTTTATGCGAAATCGTATGAAGAATTAAAAAATGAATTAAATATAAAAATGGTTAAATAACATTTAAATATAAGGAGTTAACTATTAATTATGAAAAAACAAAAAATCATTTTTTCATCAATGCTCGTCTTATTTTTGATTGGTTTATTAACATCATTAATGACCTCAAAAGTAAAGACTGCAAAAGCAGCCGCTCAAACTCTATTTGAACAAGATTTTGAAGCTTGTGAATTAGTTAGCGGTTCTGATAATGTTTATCATGCATCAAACGGATTCGCTGGTGCATCTGATGGATTATCAATTGTTGAACAAGGTATTGATGGTAAGTCATTAAAAGTTGCTCATGCATTCTGGCCTAAAGCTGATGGTGGTTGGCAAAAAGAAGTGCTCTATAAAGACAATTTATTAATGGAATCAGCTGACGCTTATTATGCATTATATTTTGAGGTAGAAGCATTTGGCAACATAGATTATATTTACTTTAAAGGCGCTAAAGGAATTGAAGGTGCACAAGTTGAATATAATGTTGGAGCAGGTACTATGCTTGCTCAAGGAGATGCTGGATTAAAGGCTGATTATGTTAAAGAAGGAAACGTTTATAAAGTTCAAATGTCATGGCAAGGCAATGGCGGAAACAGTAAAGTATTCTTCTTTACTAATGTTCATTCAACAGATCCAGAAGGTGATGCTGGTTATTATCTAATCGATAATTTCAAATTCTTATCATCTGACGCTCCAATCGTTATGAACAATTTAAGTGTTCCAACTGAAGGATATACTAAATTATGGGGAACAGACTTTAATGATGTTGATCCTTCGACAGTTGGAAGCGATGCAATGTATGCTGTAAATGGATTTGCTGGATTAGGTGATAGTGGACTTTCTATTGATCCAACTGGATTCAATGGCACTCAAGCATTAAAAGGTGTTTACACTTTCTATGATAATGGATGGCAACAATCAACTATCTATGAAACTGCATATTTATGGAATAACTTCTGGACAAATGCATATAGACTTTCATTTAGTTTTAAACCATTTGGTAAAGTAGATTGTGGTGATATTTACTTAAAAGGTAGAGCAGAAGAAAACTATCCTATCACTGCGATAATTAGATATGAAGTATCTACTGGTAGAATGTTCTTTAGCCAAAGAGATACCAGTGTAGTTCTAGGCTTAGATTATTCACATGTTGATGGTGTATTTACTGCGAACATTTATCTAAGAGGAACTGATGGAGGCTTACTTGTTGAATACTTGGCTCATACTGGGGATCCTGCAAACGCAAATAGCGCATTAGATTCTGGATTATTAATAGATGATTTCTCATTATCTAAATGTGATAATTATGAATTAGATAAGAAAGCAGAAAAGATTATATACAAACAAGACTTTACAACTATCGAAACAACAGTTGTTGGAAGTGATGCAATGTACGGTGCTACTGGATTTGCAGGTCCACAAGGTTTAACAATCGATGAAAATGGTATCGATGGTAAAACATTAAAAGTTGTTCATACTTTCTGGCCAGTAGCTGATGGCGGATGGCAAAAAGACAGCATGTATCAAACAACTAGATTAACAGGAACTAAATCAGAAAACCTTTATGAATTATCTGCTGACATTAAGTTATTTGGTGCTGTTGGTCAAGGCGATTTTAAATTATTAATGGCCGATACACCTGTAGCGTCTGTTACACTTAAGAAAGATGGAACACATAAACTTAATCCTGGTGAATGTAATTCAGAAAAAATAAAGGATATCTTTGTAACATATGATTCTAATACTCAAGTATTCCATTTAAGTTTCAAATTTAATGGTACTAGCGAAACTATTATGTTCATTGACTATATGAACACAACTGATAATGAAAGTGAAACTGGATTCTATCTTGATAACTTTAAGTTAGCTGCGGTAATGCCTAAAACAGCGAAAGAAACTGTTCAAGGAACATATGAAACTATATTTAGTCAAAACTTTGATTCTCTAACTGCAGGTACTAAATACGCTACTGGTGATCAAATGTATCAAGCAATTGCTTTCGCTGGTCCAAACGATGCTACAAAAACTGATAGAGAAATCATTGCTGATGGAATCAACAATAACTCACTTAAAATCACTTATGATTTCTTTGATAATAATTGTTCACAAGGTTCTTTATATCTTGACTGGAATAAGGCAGTAGGTGCTGCTTCAGAACTATATACAATCTATAAATTTGAAGTTAATATTAAGACATTTGGAGATGTAGATACTGAAATCTATAAGAATATGGGTGACTGGGTTGGAATTAACTTAGTTACTGGTAATACGTGGGGACCAGATGTATCTAACTTTATCTATAGTGAATCTAAATTAGAAAATGGCGTTTACCATTATGTCGCATATCTATATGGTAATAACGGTTCATTAACAGATACATTTGAAGTTCATATTGTTCCATCAAGTGAAGCCCCTACTGGACTAATCATTGATGACTATAAAATTTCAAAGAAAGTTTCTAATGAAGTTCAAGATGAACCAATTGTTGTTGATTACACTCCATCTATTGGAAATGCTAAATATGAACTTGGCTCTAATCAAAATGTAGAATTCGTTGTTGAATTAAAAGGCCAAGATGTGACTTCATTAAAGATTGGAGATAGAGTTTTAACTGATACTGAATATAAAGTAAGTGGTAATAAACTAACTGTTAATTATCAAGTATTAGAAGAATTAGATCCAGGTGAATATCAAGTTGCTTTATCAACTATCGAAAACGCAACTTCTTCATTAATGATTACTAATATTCAAGCTCAAATTTCAGGACACTATGTAAGTAGATATAGCACAAACTTTGATGATATTGAAACTGGTAATTATACTGGTGATCAAATGTATCATATCAATGGATTTGCTGGTATGAATACTCAAGTAGTAGAAGACGGAATCAATAATAAATCTTTAAAAGCGACTTATGAATTCTATCCTGTAACTGATGGTGGATGGCAAAAATCTAATCTTTATATTGATTCAAGTAAGACTCAAGCTAAAGATTTAAATACTGTATATAAAATTTCATATAAGATTAAACCATTTGGATCATATGCGATGGTTGCGTTCGGTATCCAATTCGCTGATAACACATCATCATATCCAAACGCAGTAATCTATTTAAAATCTGATGGATCATATTCTAACGATACAAATAATCTATTAATTAAATATGATGTTACATATGCTGATGGAGTATTCACAGTAGATGCATATTATAAGACAGCTGGATATTTCTTATTCAATTACTGGCATATGCAGAGAACTGATGATGATGTTGAAACTGGATTCATGCTTGATGATTACTCATTCTCAGTTGTTGAAAATCCAAGCGTAGTTCTTGGTGAAGATATCTACGATATCGTTGTTCAAGATCTCCCTGCAATTGTATTAAATCTTGCAGGATTTGAAGTACAACATGTTAAAGTTGATGGTGCTTTATTAGTAAAAGATACTGATTATGTATTAACTGATTTAGATAATGGTAATGCAAAACTTGAATTAACTAAGACATATCTTTCAACAAAGAATGTTGGTGATGTAATCAACTTAGATATTAGAACTACTAAATCGACTAATTTAAGCGCTAAGGTTACTATAGTAAACGCTAAACCAATAATCACAGAAAAAGAATCTGTATTCGAACTTGACAGCAATAAAGATGTTGAATTAACTGTTGAACTAAAAGGTGGAGATATTACATCAATAACTCTAGGTGAAACTGTTCTTACAACTTCAGATTATGAATTATCTAATGGTAAACTTAGAATTAAAGCTCAATTCTTACAAACTATGACTGTTGGCAGTTATAAATTAACTCTAACAACAGGCGATAACGCAACTACAGTTATTAAGGTATCAGACGCTGATAGAACTATTGCTGGAACATATTCTTCAGTTTATTCTCAAGACTTTGAATCAATCGACGCTGGACGCTATACAGAAGAACAATTCTATCCATTATCAGATGGATTTGCTGGACTTGGAAATGACACTCCTGGAAGACATGAAGTAACTCAAGATAAATACTTAAAAGCTTACTATAATTTCTTCCCAGTAGCTGAAGGTGGCTGGCAAAATGGAATGATCTATTTGAATTCAGGACGTACTCAAGCTAAAGATACTAACTTAATCTATAAGATTTCATTCCAGGTAAGTGGATTTGGCGCATGGGCACAAATATGTCATGGTATTCAAGTTGCGGAAAGCGGATATCCAAACGACTGGCTACATCTTTATAATGATGGAACTTATGAATTTGAAACAAATAATAACTTACTAGTTAAGAGTGAAGTTGAATACCTAAATGGCACATTCAATGTAACATTATATTATAGAAGTGCTGGATTCTTCCTATTCAACTTATGGAACTGTCAAAGAACTGATGACAATGTTGAAACAGGTATTATTTTAGATAATTTCGTATTCTCTAAGATGGATATTCCTGAAGCAGTAAGCGGAAATAACAAATTCGATAAAGCAGTTAATAATAATCCTTATTATCTAATTGATTTATACGGATACGAAGTTACATCTGTAACTGTTAAAGATTCACCTCTTACAAAAGATACTGATTACACATTAGAAGCACTCTTTGGTTCTACAAGAACAAGATTAGAATTAACTACTGCATTCTTAAATAAATATAGTGTTGGTGATTCATTAACTTTAGTAGTCACAACTTCTAAAGGTAATAGTATTGAATTAGATTTATCAATAGTTGATACAACTCCAACTGTTCCATCATCTTCAGATGTCGATGTAGCATTAAATACTAGCTTAGAATTAAGCGTTGATTTAAAAGGAGAAAATATCGCTACTATCTCATTAAATGGTAATGAATTATCAGGTAATGAGTTCACATTAAATACTGAAAAGACTCTCTTAACATTAAAGAAAGAATATCTAGCTAAATTTGAAGCTGGTGAATATGAGTTCACATTAACTTCAACAAGTGGCGCTAAATCAACATTTAAGATCAATATCTCTAATACAACTCCAACTATGGAAAGCGGTTCATTTAAGAAAGGTTCAACTGAACCTATGAGTGTAGCTGTTGATTTAATGGACAAGGAAATTACAGAAGTTTTAATTGATGATAAAGCGCTAGATACTGCTTCATACTCATATGAAAATGGTGTTCTAACTATTAATGTTAGCGCTCTTGAAACATTAACTGTAGGTGAACATACATTAAAAGTTAAAACTACAGGAACAGGTAGTGCAACTATCACTATTACTGATGCGAACCCAGAAATTACTGGTACGTATTCTATCAAGATGGGTGAAGACTTAGCCTTAACAGTAGATTTACATAATAGAGAATTAACTGAAGTAAAAGTAAATTCATTCGTTCTTAACGCAAATGAATATACTTATAATAATGGAGTTCTCACTATTAAAGCTAGCGTTTTAGAAGAATTATCAGTTAATACTCATACAGTAACTATCACTACAGTAGGTGGCTCTACATCTATCGAGTTCACTTTAACTGAAGGTGACACTCCAGTAGATCCAGGAAATCAAACTAATCCTCCTGTAACAGATAATCCTAATACACAAGTTGAACCATCTGAAACTGGTAAGAAGAAAGGATGTAAGAGCGCTATAGCTTCATCAATTCTTGGTACTATGTTATTATTAGCTTCAATCGTTGTGATTAAGAAAAAGAAAGAAGAATAATATATTAATTCAGTAAATCAGTCTCCCTTTTTTGGGAGACTGATTCATATCGTAAACAAATGAAGAAAGAACAATTTATCAAAGAATCAACCCCATCTAAATCTGAATACTTTTCATGGATTAATAATACTAATGAAGGTTCTAGCGAAGCTAACACAATGGCTAATCTAGAATTTTTTAAGTATCTATATGATAATTATTCAATGATTTTAGATATCTATACACTTGATGCGGGAAATCTAGATAGTCCTTCATCTTCATATGAATATCTAGATTCATTAAAGCTTAAAAAACAATTTCCAAATGGCTATTACCCTATTGTGAATAAAGCTAAAGAAATGAATACTAGATTAGGTATATGGGGTGGACCTGATGGATATGGCACTACTAGAGCTCAAGCAAAAAAGAGACACGATGATTTAGTAAAACTATCAAAAGATTATAATTTCGCCCTTTTTAAATTTGATGCGGTATGTGGTGAACTGAAAATAGAAAATATAAAATATTTTGAAAAAACAATCAATGATTGTAGGAAATACTCAAAAGATTTAATATTAACTACTCATAGAATTAATTTAGGTAAAGCGAGCTATCTTCAAAACACTTTCCTTTGGGAAGGTTTAGAAACATATACAGATGTACACTGTTATAATAAAATATGCGCTCCACATAATAGAGCTTATATTTTTAATAGAGGATATACGCCTGAATTAAAAAGATTAACAGAAGATCATGGTGTTTGTATATCTTCATCAATCGATTATTTTGAGGATGATTTAATCTATCAAGCATTCAATAGATGTTTAATTTTATCTCCTCAAATATATGGTAATCCATGGTTTTTAAGAGATGATGAGCTTCCAATTTTCGCTCACATCTTTAATATGCATAGAAAATATAGAGATATTTTAGTTAATGCGTTAGCCCCATCTAATATAGATTTAGGAGATAATCCTATTATAAGAGGATCGTCTAATCATAAACTTATTTCAACTGGTAACGCTTCATGGAATAAAAAAACAATCAATATTCCATTAAATGAGACAGTAGGAATAAAAACCAATAAAAAAATCGCATGTATAATCAAATTCCCTTATGAAGAATTCATTGGGATATTTGATTATAATGATAATATAAAAATAGAACTAGAACCATTTAGAGCGTCTTTAATTGAGTTAGTCACTATTGATAAACTAGATAATGTAATTATTAACGCTAAATATCAAATAGAAAAAGAAGACTTTGAATACAACATTAAAAAAGTAAAGATATTAAAAGCGAATGGTCCTATATATTATTTAAAAAACGGAAATAAACAACAGCTATCTAATATAGTTGTTGATGATATAGAAAATAATCCATTATATATATCTTCTTTAGAAAGAAAAGAAGTTCCATCAAATTCAGAAGAACTTTATGAAAATATATATTTTAATTTAGAAAATGAAAGTCTAGAAAAAAGATCGATTAATAGAAGCGGTGAATCGAATATAAAAGAAGTAAATAAATGTAGAGAATTCTTCTTTAATCAAGATTCATATAATAAAAGAGGTTTAGATTCTTTAATTCCTTTTGATGGTAATAAAGATACTATATTTGATACGAAATCCATATCTTATATCAATCATAATAATAGAAAAGGGTTTAGAGTTCTTGGTGGTACATTAAGAATTGATTTAGGTGATATATATGAATTTGATACTTTAGAAATTGAATACTATAAAAAACCTAAACCAGATTCATATATGTTTAGTGAAAATAATCCGATAGATAATTATGAATCATCTATAGATTTAAAATCTTGGATAAGAGGCACTTTAAAAGAAAATAAAAAAATAGAAAATACAAGCCTACCTGTATATGCGTATTATAGTGATAACTATCAATATGAAGATGGCTATAGAATGAAAGTTACGTATAAAACTAATATAAATAAATCACGTTATATTAGAATACCTGAACAGGTAGATAGAATATACACTATTAAATTATTTAATAATAATATTGAGGTTAAACCATTAAACCCTCATCTTAATTATCTATTTGCGCCATATTATAAAAGAAAAACAAAACATTATTTTGAAAAAGAATTATTATTAAAATCAAATAATAAATATCCATTCTTATCTATTGCGGTTAATGGATATGTAGGATATGAAAATGTATCTACTGGAATAATTATTGATGATATTATTTATCCTGCGCCAAGAAGAGCGCCTGAATATCCATCTAACGCATTTGAATATCCAGTTCATCCAGTAGATTCTAACTATACCTTCTTTATTCCAATAAAAGAAGAATGGTTAAATAAAAAAGCTAAAGTATTCGTATTAATTGGTGAAGATGATAAATTAACTAATCTTCCTAAAATAGATATTTATATGTGTGATGAACATAAAAAAAGAGAAGGGGTAATACTTGAAATTGAATAATTTAAGTATTAGAGTCCGTTTCCTTCTCTATATTCTGTAGGTGACATTAGAACTGCTTTCTTAAAACATTTACAGAACTGCGCAGTTGATTGGAATCCACACATTTCAGCGACTTTACTAATCTTGAGGGATTTAACCTCAAGCAGTATCTCACAAGCGTATTGTATTCTTTTTGAGATTAAGTATTGACCTGGAGACTGATTCATCTTCTTAGTAAACAAAGTAGTAAAATACGCTCTTGAAACATTTATATCTTTACACAGCCCGCTTATTGTGATGTTGTCTGTGAATTTAGAATTAATATATTCAATTGCGTTTTCTAGTATTGATTCATTTTTAATGATATCGTTAGAATTCTTTACTTCATTAAGTTTTGATGAAATACGCTCTAGGACATTTATGCACATTCCTGTAACTTTTAAAGAGAATGTATCCTGGTTAATTGTGGATAGATCTAATTCATCAAGTTCATCCAGCAAAGCTTGGAGTTCAACAATATCTTCGTAACTGTAAGCGAATACCGCGTTATCTAATAAACCACTTTTTTGAAAGTATGTAACGCAGTCGATACCAGATAAGTTTATCCAACAATATGACCAACCTTCATCGCTGCTTGGATAATATGATACAAGATTAGAAGGAGTTATAACGAAAGCGTCTCCTTCGCCAAGGTAGTATGTTTTATCATCACAATTGAATATCCCCTTTCCTTTTGTGACAAAGTGAACAATAAAATTGTTCCTGTGAGTTGGAATATCGTTTCTATATGTTTTCTTTTCTTTACCAAATTCTACAACACTTAATCCATTGAATGGGGATGAATATTCAACATAGGTTGTTACATTTTCTTTTTTAATGATATACATATCTAACCTCAATATTATAATAAAATATATAGAACAAAAACACAATAAAAACATTAAAAGGAGTTTTATGAAATATAGTAGTAAAGATCTTAAAACTGAAGAAAAGTTTAGAATAATCATTGGCGAAGAAGCTAAAACTGGATACATTGATGAAAAAATAGATGGAATAATATTAAGAGATGGACCATGTGGAGTTAGAAATATTGAAAAAGATGAAAAAGGTAATATTAAGCCAACTAGTACATATCCAAGTCCATCTGTTTTATCTAATACATGGAATAGAAAACTCGCTTATCTAGAAGGTGAATCAATAGGTAATGACGCAATTGAAAACAATGTTGATATATTGTTTGGTCCTGGTGTAAACATCAAAAGAACTCCTTTATGTGGCAGGAACTTTGAATATTTTAGTGAAGATCCGTATTTAGCTGGATTAATGTCTAAAGAATATATTAAAGGACTTCAAAAAAAGGGAATAGGAGCTTGTCTAAAACATTTTGCGTTAAACAATAGAGAACATTATCGTTTAGTATCTTCAAGCGAATGCGATAAAAGAACTTTAATGGAAATATACGCAAGACAATTTGAAATAGCGCTTGAAGCTAAGCCATACGTCGTTATGTGTTCATATAATCAAGTTAATGGTGTTTATGCATCAGAAAATAAACCTCTTTTAGATATATTAAGAAAAAAGTTTAATTATAAAGGCGTTATAATGTCTGACTTTGGAGCGGTTCAATCAATTTACCGTTCATTAAACGCTGGTATAGAATTAATAATGCCTAGAATGGAAAAGTACGATAAATGGATTATAGAAGACTATAATAATCATAAAATATCTGATGAAGTATTAAATAGATCGGTCGATAAGATATTAAAGTTAGAAGAAAAGTGTAAGAGTTTTAATAAGAAGATTAATTATACTAAAGAAGAAAGACATAATAACGCAGTAAAGATTTCATTAGAAGGAATAGTATTATTAAAGAATGATAATAATATACTTCCACTTAAAAGAAAAGATAAAGTGTTATTTGTTGGTGATGCAGTAAGAACTCCAACAATCAATGGTGGTGGCTCTGCCTTATGCGAGACTAGTTATAAAGAAAAAGATTTAGAAAAACTATTTAAAAATAAAGTATGTGATTATAGTTTAGATGGAAGTGATGTTGATTTATCTAAATATGATAAGGTAGTAGTACTTATAAATGATGTAGTCGCTAAAGAAGGAGAAGATAGAAAGAGTATCACTCTTCCTAAAAAATCTTTAGATTTAATAAATGATATCACTTCAAGACATAATAATGTAATTCTAGGTGTTTATGCTGGATCAATAGTTGATTTTACTAATATAGATGATAAGGTAAAAGGATTATTATTTATTGGTTATCCTGGTGAAGGCTGTAATGAATCATTATATAAAATTTTATCAGGTAAAGTATCACCAAGCGGTAAATTATCAGAAACAATTCCTATGAATATAGATGATACGTATACAAAGCTTGATGAAGGTAATGGATATGTAGAAGACTATACTGATAGAATATTTGTAGGATATAGATATTATGATAAATATAATAAAAAGGTAAGATATCCATTCGGATATGGATTATCTTACGCTACATTCAAATATTCTAATTTAAATATTATAAAAGAAGATAATGGAAATATTATAATCTCATATAATATTGAAAATACATCAGATATTGACGCAAAAGAAGTATCAGAAGTATATGTTAAAGATTTAATATCTACAGTAATAAGGCCAGAAAGAGAATTAAAAAACTTTAGTAAAGATTTAATTAAAGCTCATGAGATTAAATTAATTACTTTAACATTAACTCCAAGAGATTTTATGTTTTATAGCGTTATAAAAGATGATTGGTATTTAGAAAGCGGAGAATTTGAAATAAGTATTGGTTCTTCATCTAGAGATATTAAATTATCAAAAATAATAAATATTGAAAAGGAAGATGAATATACCAAAGAATCTACTATTTTTGATAGGCCAAAGGAATAATAAAGTGAAAAGAGAAGATTTGAGGATTAGAGATCCTTTTATAGTTAGAAAAGATAATAAATATTATATGTATAGAGCGGTTAATGATGAATCGCCTGAACGAATTGATGTATATGAAAGTGATGATTTAGATAATTGGTATAATCCAAGAACCATATATACATTAACAAATGACACTTGGAAAGAAAAAGACTTATGGGCACCAGAAGTTCATGAATATCATAATAAATACTATTTATTTGTATCTATAAAAGGAAAGAATGGAATAAGAGGAACTGAAATTTCAGTATGTGACACGCCATATGGCACATTTGTGCCTATCGCTAATAGAGCTCAAACTCCATCCAATATGAGTTCAATTGATGGAACATTCTTTTTAGATAATGATACTCCATATATTATTTTTTCTAGGGATTGGCCAGATAATTACCAAAAAGAAAAGAATGCATATGTCGGTCAAATATGCGGTCAAGAGTTAAGTAAAGACCTAAAGACTTTAGTAGGCGAACCATTCTTACTTTTTAATTCTGATGATGTTTTATATTCTAAAAAGTCTCCATCACGTCATATGTTTGAAGACTTAGGATTCATCACAAGATATGGATCAGATGCGCCATTCATTAATAAACTTTCAAATGGAAAACTATTCTTAACTTGGTGTCCTTTCCCTAACAACAATTATGTAGTGTTAGGAGCTAAAGCCGATAATATAAGAGGACCATGGACGCATATAGAAAAACCATTATTTGATAAAAATGGTGGTCACGCCATGTTTTTTACAACTACCGATGGTAAAATGAAAATGGTAATCCACTATCCTGAAGAACATCTAAAAGAAAGAGCGCTTATACTAAATGCTATAGAAAAGGACGATCAATTGATTGTAGAATAACTATAATTATCTTGAAAAAGGTTACAAATTGGGATTCAAAACATTGAAAAAGGTTACAAAACAGTCAAAAAAATGTTGAAAAAGGTTACAAAAGGCAGTAAAAAACCTTGAAAAAGGTAACAGAAGTATATATAATATGGTTGGAGATGATTATATATGCTGTGGAGAAAAAGACAAAAAGACATTATAGATTGGATAGATAATGGAAAAGATGCACTGCTTGTTACTGGTGCTAGACAAATAGGTAAAACATATTTAATAGAAGAAACATTAAAGGAAACAAATGCTGATTATGTTACTTTTAATTTGATTAATCAACCTGAAATAGTAAAAATATTTGATTCAATCAATTCTTTTAATATTGATGTTTTTTTAGAACGTCTAACAATCGCTACAGCGCATAACTTAATTAAAGGTAAAACTATTATATTTTTTGATGAAATACAGGAATGTAAAGATATAGTTACTAAGATTAAGTTTTTAGTTCAAGAAGGTTCTTATAGATATGTTTTATCTGGTTCTCTTCTTGGCGTCGAATTAACTGGTTTAAAATCTGCTCCTGTAGGATATTTAAGAAGCATTGAAATGTATCCTATGGATTTTTATGAATTCACAAAAGCTTTAAATATTAAAGATAGTACCTTAAAAATCTTAGAAGATGCATTTAATGATGAACATGAAGTAGATGAGTTTATTCATAATAGAATGATTGAAGCTTTTAAAACTTATTTACTTGTTGGTGGAATGCCAGAAGCGGTAGTATCATATGTTGAAAATGGAGACTATAATAAAATATTAGGAATACACAATAAAATAATAGAACAATATAAAGTTGATTTTACAAAATATGAAATAGAAAAACGGTTGACACTTATAAAAACATATGAATTAATACCATCTGAATTATCAGATAAAAATAAAAGGTACATAATATCTGATATTAATGAGGATGCTAAATTCGATAGATATGAAAATAGCTTTAATTGGTTAATAGATGCTGGAGTAGCTATTCCAACATATAATGTTAGTGAGCCTAGATTACCAATTGAACTAAATAAGAAGAGTAACTTATTTAAATTGTTTTTATCTGATATTGGCCTTTTAACTAGTTTGTATGGAAAAACGACTCAGCTTGCGATAATGAATAATGATAAATCATTAAATGCAGGTGCGATTTATGAAAATGTTGTTGCACAAGAATTAAATAGTCACGGATATAAATGTTACTATTTTAACAGTCATAAACAAGGAGAAGTTGATTTTTTAATAGAATATAGAGATAAAATCCTACCAATTGAAGTAAAAAGTGGTAAGGATTATTTGAAACATAATGCGCTTAATAATATTCTAGATAATAGAGATTATGGTATAGAAAAAGCGTTTGTATTATCAAACGCAAATGTTTTAAAGAAAGATAAAATAATATATTATCCTGTATATATGTTAATGTTCATAGATAAGAACAATGAAGAGAATCCACCACTTAAAATATTAGATTTATCTACTTTATAGGATAATGAAATATTTTATCACTTAAATAATGTATCAGACTCAATTATAGAATTAAATTCATCAGAATATGCATTCCTAGTTACAGATGGTGAAACAATTAGAGTCGGAATTATTGAATGTTTGGTTTTTGTTATAATTTGGAGATCACTACGTTTGATTTCCATTTTTTAACAAAGCTCCATTTAATATTTTTCATTCATTATCTCTTCCGATCAACATATAACCACCTAGAATCGTGGCGAAATGTGCTAAAAAAACATAGATTTCGCCAGCATTCTCGATATTCTTAGTCTAGTTTTGATATTAGAATTCCGTCTTGACAATAAAAAAATCTTATCAAAACTATGATGATAAGATAAAGTGGATTTATTTAAAAATAAGATGACAATATATCTATAATTCGTTAAATACTTAATAATTACTTAATAAGATCTTTTATTTTATTTAAGAGTTCAACACTCAGTATTATGTCTTGATTCTTTATACTGTTAATCTTATCAATAGAAACTGACTTTTCATTAAACAACATATCGAATTGAGAAAAAGAATATAGTTCATTCATGAATTCTATTATATTAGTATCATCTTTAAGATTTAAGTATTTATTGATATTAATACATCTTTTATTATCTTGGTTATAATATATATAATCTTTTAATTTAACGAAATTACTATTAGTTAATGAAAGAGAGTAATTAGCATTTTCATATAAACAATAAATATATTTATCATAACCGCAAAGATAATCTAAGCTTACTTCAAAAAAAGAAGCAAGCTTTTTTAACATTTCAATGTTAGGCTCTCTTTTATCTGTTTCATAGCATGCGATTGTAGAATAATTAATTCCTATAAATCCAGCTAATTCTCTGAGCGTTAATTTTCTTTCTTTTCTTAATTCATTAATTCTATTTTTCAAAATATCACCAACTTTATTATAACAAATGAATACGTTTTTTGAAAATAATATAAAAAATTGTTGACATTATGCAAAATATTTATATATAATATTGTTGACATAATGCAAAAAAGGAAGTAATAATTATGAGCTATAAAAGTTACAAAGACTTTATTGAAGATCCAGGAAAGGTATATTTTTTAAAAAGAAAAGCATCTTTTGGAAATATAATAGACTTTGAGAAAAAAGGAAATAGAGTGGTTTTTTATTTGGGATACAAAGATGATGAATGGGGGTGGACAAATAAAAATTACAAAGATCAAACAGGCAAAACGCCTGATTGGTTAAAACCAAGTGATGATTATTATGGTGATGATTGGGATGATGCATCATACGAACACAACGCTGGAAGAGTTTATGATGAATTCATTCAAACAGTAAGAATATATTATTATGATACAGATTGGAAGATAATTGAGCCATGCGATGGAGAAATAAATTCAAAATATTCTAAAGAAGATTTTAAGAATGGAAAAGTACCTTGTATTATTATAATAAGAGATGAACTAGCCCAAAAATTCGATAATGAATATAGATTTTCATTTTGGTGGGATTATATTAACAATAATGAAGGCGATTACGATTATCAAAACGTAGAATGCTTTTACTTTGGCGATATTTTAATTAATGGTATAACTCTAGAAAGCAAAGAATTTGGCGGCACGTTCTAAATATCGTCTTTTAAGATTCAAAATTATCAATTCTTGTATTAATAAAGAAATATTACAGAAAGATTATAAATATATCTATACTTTAATTATACCAATGGTATAAATAAAACTTGACACCCATAAAATATTTATCTATACTTTAATTATACTAGTGGTATAAATAAACTGGAGGTAAGCAAATGGTGAATGTTAAAGAGTCGATAATTGAAGCAATAAAAATGCCTCATGAAGTTGAATGGATTGAATTTAAATCAAATTATTGGAATCCAAAAGAAATAGGAGAATATATTTCTGCATTGAGCAATTCTGCAGCAATACATGGAAAGTCATATGGATTATTGATTTGGGGTGTTGATAATGAAAATCATCAGATTGTTGGAACAACTATAGATTTTCAACAAGATGTTAATAACGAACCATTCCAACATTATTTAGCAAGACAATTGAATCCTAGCATTAACTTTGCTTTTTATGAAGAATATATTGGCACTAAAAGAGTTGTTTTACTTAGCATTCCGTCTGCAAAAAGTGTTCCTACCGAATTTAATAAAGAACGTTTTATTAGAATTGGATCAAGCAAGGAAAACTTAAGAAAATATCCACAAAGAGAAGCTAATCTATGGAATATTTTATCTAATGGCCTTCCTTCAATAACAAATGTAGATTCAGAAAGACAGGATTTAACATTTGAAAAGTTGTTTCTATATTATGCTGCTAAAAATATAAAAATAGATTTAAATACTTTTAAAAAGAATTTAAATTTAATAAATGAAAAAACTGGAAATTATAATCTATTAGCTTTGCTATTAGCAGATGATAATGCAATAAGTTGTAGGATTTCTATGTTTAATGGTGAAAAAAAGTATCAAGGTTTAAAATCTGTTAAAGAGTTTGGAAATACTTGTATATTATACGCATTAGACGGAATTGCAAACTATGGAAAAGATGTTTTAAATTCAGTAATCTCAAGTGAGGAGAATAGAACACTAGAAAGAATAGATACATATTTATTTGACAACGATGCATTTAGAGAAGCTATTATCAATTCTTTTGTTCATAATAATTGGCAAAGATTAAATTCTCCACAGATATCAGTTTTTTCAGATAGAATTGAAATATTATCTCATGGTATCTTAGGGCCTGATCAAACATTGGAAGGATTTTATAATGGTGAAAGCAAGCCTGTTAATCCAGCTCTTGCGCATATTTTTATGCAGCTAGGCATTTCAGATCGTTCAGGAAAAGGTGTTCCTACAATAGTAGAAAAATATGGGAGAGACTGCTTTACTTTTGGAGATGATTCAATAACTATAACTATACCATTTAAAATAGCAAATAAAATTGCAAGAAATAAAAAAGATAGAATTATAGATGAAATGAGAATCGATTCAAACGTTACTGCGCAAGATTTATCAAAAAAACTAAATATCAGTATTCCAATGATAAATAAACTAATCAGAGAGCTAAAAGCTTCAAATAAACTGGAAAGAATAGGATCAAATAAAACTGGAAGCTGGAAAATACTATATAAGTAATAAAAAATAATCAGAATTAAATAAATGAGTTAAATAATAAAAGAAATAAATATTTATCATTAACGTAAATATAACGCCTTATTATAGTATATAGATTGAAAAAATATTATATATGATGTATCATTTGAATGAGCTAAAGCTCAAAATCTGGAGATGCCCCTCCCTAAGCGTGGCAGTTGTAAAAATAGGGCTGAAAAGCCCTTTTCTTTTTGGAGGTTTTATGCTAAACAAATAGTCGCAGCTCGTTTTGGAAGAAGGCGAGGCGATAGAATGCAGTATATCGATGGACTTATAGATTTATTACAACATCTCGATAATGAGAATATTGTAGATCCTGTTGTAATACATACTGATCAAGGAAGTGTCTATTCATCTTTAGCTTATAATGAACTGATAAAAGATAGAAATATTAACCGTTCCATGTCTAGACCCGGAAAGCCAACCGACAATCCTGTTAATGAATCACTAAATGGATGGATAAAGGAAGAATTATTTATTGATTTTAAAATGTCTGAGTCGGAGAATCCAGAAGAATTAGTAAAAAGATATATTAAGTACTATAATTCAATGAGACCTAGTTGGGCACTTAATTATGATATTCCAGATTTGTATTATCAAAAATACATGAATAATGAAATCGAGCATAAAAATACTTTTGAGAATAGAGTACTTACAGAAGTGCCTAAATATGTCTTAAGAAAAATGTCTACTTCTATAAATGAAAATGAAACAAAAAATTCAAATATGAATACTTTTAAAAATGATAATTAAAAGAAAAAAACTTTTTGTGTCTACTTTTCTTGACAAGTGCAAATCAGTACAAAGTGAAATACAATTCGTTTAAAAAAAGTGCGTTATTGTCTTAATATTCGTTTAAAAAAAGTGCATAATTTGATTGATATTCGTTTGAAAAAAGTGTAAAATGCATATAGGAGAAGGATTATATGTTTAAAAGAAAAGTTTATGAAGAAATGTTAAAGTGGAAAAACACTAAAGATCATAAACCATTAATAATTAAAGGTTTAAGGCAAATAGGAAAGACAACAATAGCAAGAGAATTTGGTAAAAATAATTATAAATCAGTTATTCTTCTAGATTTTAGAAAAGAAATTAGTTTATATGCAATATTTGATGGTGATTTTGATATTGACCAAATTACTTTTGAAATTACACTGAGAAAGAAAGATGCAAAATTAATACCAAATGATACGCTCTTCATTTTTGATGAGATTCAAGATTGTCCAAACGCAAGATCATCGTTAAAATATTTTTATGAAGATGGTAGATACGATGTTATAGCCACAGGTTCTTTAATGGGAATAAAGAATTTTAGAGTTACTAAGAAGCCATCTAGAGGTATTCCTGTTGGGTTCGAAGATTATTTAGATATGAAACCAATGGACTTTGTGGAATTCTTATGGGCAAATAATATTAGTGAAAACATAATAAATATGATAAAAATAAATATAAATGATTTGAAACCTATTCAACCTTTTGTTCATAATGAAATGTTAAATCTGTTTAATAAATATATATGTATTGGTGGAATGCCAGAAGTTGTTGCCAAGTACATTGAAACAAATGATTTTAATGAAGTAAGAAGAGTTCAAAGAAGAATAATAACTGATTATGAAGCTGATTTTGGAACACATTTAAATGATAATAATGAAATAATTGTTGATGAATATGCTAAAGCAAAAATACTAGAAATATTTCATTCTATTCCAAGGCAATTAGCAAAAGAAAATCAAAAATTTCAATATTCGACAATATCCAAGAATGCTAAAGGCAGAGATTATAAAACTTCCATTGAGTGGTTAGAAGATTATGGTTTAATATCACTATGTCGAAATTTGTCTACACCCGAAATACCATTTGATGAATTTGCTATAGATGATATTTTTAAAATATATGTCAATGATACTGGTTTATATATTGCAATGTTAGATGATGATATCCCATCAGATATAATTAATGGAAAAATGGGAAATGGAAAAGGCGCTATTTATGAAAATATAGTTGCTGATGCATTTTCAAAAAATAATTATAAATTATATTATTTTCATAAAGATTCTGGCCTTGAAATAGATTTTATACAAAAGTTTAAATCTAAGCCATGCCTTATTGAAGTTAAAGCAAAAACTGGACGAACAAAATCAGCATCGGTTGTATTAAATAATTATGAAAAATATCACGTTGACCAATTGATAAAATTTAGTTCAAATAATATTGGATATAATGATGGTTTATATACTTTTCCATATTATGCTGTTTCATTTTTAATGAAATAAGATAATTAAGGGTTTAGATATTAATTATTCTGGAGTTATAATTGAAAATGCACCAACAATGAAAAGAAAACTGGAAACTGGAAAATCGTTTATTAATATATAGGATATAAACTATTAATAACGTTTAGCGATGATGAAGTGTTGATTAGCACATTATGATTTAATTAGATTAACTTCAAAAAATAAGTATCCATTTAAATAAAATATGTTATAATTTTCTAGGCTAAAAAAGCTAGAAAATATGATGACGTTAATTATTTCAATTATTTCTTTTATTCTTTTAACATTATCAATCATTTTCATAAAAGAAATAAATATTAAAAATATAAAAATTAGTACCTATTGGATAGTGTCTCTAATCGGTGCTTTTTTACTGATTATTACTAAATGTATTCCACTTGATATATTAAAAGATGATCTATTTTCATCTAGCGCTATAAACCCTTTTAAAATACTGATATTATTCTTTTCTATGACATTCTTATCAGTGTTTTTAGATGAATTAGGTTTATTTAAACATTTAGCTATAGTGTTTATAAATAAAGCTAAGACAAGCAAAATAGCTTTATTTATAATAATATATTTATTTAGTTCTATATTAACTGTATTCACATCAAATGATATAGTTATACTAACATTAACGCCATTTGTATGTTTCTTCTGTATTCATGCGTCTATTTCACCTATTCCTTATTTAGTATCGTTATTTGTCGCAAGCAATACATATTCAATGGCGTTAATTATAGGTAACCCTACTAATATATATTTAGGTACTATGGCTGGTATTGATTTTATCAGTTATTTTAAAGTGATGATTATTCCTACAATTGTGTCTGGATTAGTTGAATTTTTTATTCTATTTTTGATATTTAGGAATCAACTAAAAGGAAGAATTGAGCCATCAAATGATAAATATGATATTGATGATAAAGCTGATATGATAGTAGGATTAATTCATTTAATAATCTGTTTAATCATGTTAATCATATCTAGCTATATAAAAATAGAAATGTATTTAGTATCTTTTGTGTCAGCTTTATCATTATTAATATATATAATAATTAAACGAATAGTCACAAGAAAAGAACCAGTATATTTAAAGGCGACTGTAAAAAGACTTCCTTGGGCGCTTATTCCTTTTGTATTATCTATGTTCGTAATTGTAAGTGCGTTAAACTATAATGATTCATTATCTTTCTTTAGTGAGTTTTTAAATAGTTTAAATGTTATATATAGTTATGGTATATCATCATTCTTTATGTCTAATATCATAAACAACATACCCATGAGCATGCTTTATAGTAATCTTACTTTATCTTTAAGTGAAACTTCATATTTGAAAGGAGTATATAGTTCAATCATTGGAAGTAATATTGGAGCGTTCTTGACTCCTATCGGTGCTTTAGCTGGTATAATGTTTACTAATTTAACTAATAAATATGAAGTTAATTATGGTTATAAAGAATTTATTAAGTATGGACTTATTGTAAGTATTCCTGTATTAATTGTATGTTTGCTTACTTTATCTTTTATTTTAAGTTAAAATTATATATATAAATAAAGAAGGAGAAAAGATGAAAAAGTTTATTGTATTTATTATTACATTCATTCTAGTAGTGTCTGTAAGTGGATGTAAGAATAAAAAAGAAGATGAGAGCTTTAAATATTGGAATGAATCCAAATCATTAACAGCTTTAACTCAATATGTTAAAGATGTTACAGATGAAAAATCTGATCACTTTATCCCTGTAGAGGATAGAGTAGCTGTATTTGATATGGATGGTACGCTATGTGGAGAATTATTCCCTACATATATTGAATACTTATTACTTGAATATAGAGTACTAGACGATTCTAGTTATACATGTACTGATGAAGATACAATCGCTACTGCGAATCTAATTAGAGAAACAGGAAGAGGATCATTCCCAAGCGATATGGCTTTAAGACATGCTTATGCACAAGCTAAAGCATTTGAAGGTATGGAAATAAATGAATTCCAAAACTATGTAAAGAACTTCTTAAAAAGAAGTGCTGCAGGATTTAATAATCTAACATACGCTAAATCTTTCTATTTACCAATGTTAGAAGTTCTATCTTTCTTACAATCAAATAGTTTTATTACTTATATTGTAAGTGGCTCTGATAGATATATCTGTCGTGCAGCAGCGTGTGAAATCACTAATGTACCAGCTAATCAAGTAATTGGTATGGATGTTAAATTAGAAGCTACAAATCAAGGTGAAACTGATGGATTAGATTATCAGTTTAAAGATAATGATGTAATACTTAGAACTGATGAATTATTAATTAAGAATTTAAAGATGAATAAAGTGTTCCAAATCGCTCAAGAAATAGGAAAACAACCTGTATTAGCGTTTGGTAATAGTAGTGGTGATTTAAGTATGGAATTATATACTATCACCAATAATAAATATCAAAGTTTAGCTTTTATGTTGATTGCGGATGATGAGACTAGAGATTATGGAAATACTGAAAAAGCTAATAAACTAAAAGAAAACTGGGAAGGTTATGGATTTAATGTTATATCTATGAAAGATGATTTCAAGACTATTTATGGATATGACGTTACTAAGACAGAATAATCATAATCATAAATAATATAAAGATTTAGATGATATACATTAATACTGTACGTCATCTATTTTTTGTTATGTTGATTATAAACTTGTTTATGAACTGGTTAATATATAAGTGTTGAACTTATTTATGAACTAGTATATAATATAGTTGTCTAAAAGGAGTTAACTATTTAATATGAATGTCAGCAAGGAAGTTCAATTATTGTGTAACGTGTTAAATCTAACAGAAACAGAACTAGGTTACGAACTAGGTGTTACATATGAAACTGTGAATAATTGGAAACATAATCGAAAAACTATAGATGAATCAAATCTAGAAAAATTATATTCCTATGCATATAGTAAAGGCATTAAATTCAATAATATTTATGAACAATTGCTTAAAGAAAATAATATTAGTGATAAAAATGTTGTATTATTTCATGGAGCAAAAAAAGCTTTTAGTATGCCTATTGATATAGATAAATATTCAAAATCAAATAATGATTTTGGAAAAGGATTCTATTTAGGTGAAAGATATGAACAGGCAGCAAATTATATTTCAAATATTAATAATGATAAAGTTTATGCATTTAAACTTAATACTAAAAACTTAAAGTTCTTTAAATTTAATGTCGATAATAGTTGGATGATAGCGATAACGTATTATAGAGGCTGGCTTAAGGATTATGAGGATCATAAAGTTGTTAGAAAGGTATTAGATTCTATTAAAGATGCGGATGTGATTATCGCTCCAATCGCTGATAATAGAATGTTTGATATAATAAATGAATTCATTGAAAACTTTATAACTGATGAACAATGTAGACACGCTTTAGCAGCGACAAACTTAGGTTATCAGTATGTATTAAAAACAAAAAAGGCAGTAGATTCTATCACATATTTACAAGAGATGTTTGTTTGTAAAAAAGAAAAGGAACATTGGATCGATGAGAGACTTTCTTTAGCGAAAACAGGACTTCAAAAAGTAAAAATGGCGAGGATAGAATATAAAAATAAAGGTCGTTATATCGAGGAAATACTAAAATGAAACCATTAGATTCATTTGAAATAAAATTATGTCAGATGCAGGGAAGGATCTTTGAAGAATCCGTAAAAAGAACAAATTATAGTTCTCCTATTTTTATTAGGAGATTTATGTTTTCAAAAATTGCTAAATCATTTGATGATAAAAGCTATTTATTTCAATCTATTACTCCTGATGAAACATATGATTTATTAGATGAGGAATTTGGAAAGAGCGAATATGGAAAAACAAAATACTCAGAAGATCAAATGTTTTGGATAGGTTATATTTATAGATGCATCTCTATTAAATACAATTTAGCTAGTAAAGTTGTATATAACTTATTTAACGCAAGAGAAATAGTGAAATATTACAATATTGGTCATACTTTTGATATCGTTCAAGCAGCTGAAAGAATGATGGAAAATATTAATTATGAATTTAATATTGAAGAGAAAAGCCTTAATTATATGCGAGAGTTAATGATTCTTGAAGGCGATGCGTTTTTGATAGGTGAAGAAATAACAGTATGTATCACTATTCCATTTGGACATAAACATAATGGAATAACATATGAGTTAAACTATGGTTATATAAAAGAATTTAAATCTAGAAATGGAAATATATTATATGCGTATGTCTTAGGTGTAAAAGAACCAGTTGAAACTTTTAAAGGCAAAATAATAGCTATAATTCATAGACTCAATGATTGCGAAGACAAACTAATAGTCTCTGATATAAATAAAGATTATACAAATAAAGAAATAGAAGATATGGTTAAATTCCAAGAAGTAAATTTCAAACATAAAATAATAAGACAAAATTAGAACACATCAATCTATTAAAAATCTAATTAAATTTACTTGGTGACTTACGCTAAAATTATAATAAAAAGAAAGGAAAAATATATGGCTAATTCACATTATGTTCCAAGGTTAACATTAAGAAAATTTGCTGATAAACTTTGCCTTTTTAATGTTCGCACAGGTGAATATAAAGAAAATATAAAAATAGATGATTCTTTTTCAGTACAAAATTTTTATTCTAAAGAGGTCGAAGATAAATTAAACAAAAGGATTGAATCACAATTTGGAAATCTATTTTCAAATAAATTGTTAAATGCAGAAAACACGATAGAATTAAATAGGAATGAACTTAATTTAATCAAAAAATTTTTGTTAATATCTGTTATTAGAAGCATGGGAAATGAAGAGTTCATGCAAATTGAAAGGAAATTTTATGATAATCTAAAAGAATACAGTCTTAAATTTGCAAGAGAAAAAGGGTTGACTGAAGAAGAAATTAATTCACACCCTATAGAGCCACCATTTAAAGAAAAAATAATCAATGGTGAAACGCCTTTTGATTATTGGATGAGGACATTAAATGTTATTTTAGATACCGATGGAACTCCTCAGGCAATACTTGATCATCCATATAAGACATATCCAGCACATAGGTGGGCTGAAGTTATAAATAACGGCTATGTTGCGTTCTGGGATTCTGAATTTATTCATGATGAATATGTTATAACTGATATAGGAATGACGTCAGAAAATGAAAAAGGATGGAATGGAACGACTGTTCATAATGTGAAAAAGACTAACTTTTTATTAGATATCCTTAAAAAGGAAAAAGACGAATCTTATAGAATGGAGATAGTTAAATATATGCATATGCATTATAATTTTAGTGAAAACTTTATGATGTTTCCAATATCTTCAAAGCGAATGATAGTGGAAATTGATCCGTTCTATAAGTTTAGATTTTTTGCAAGAAACCGTTATAATATGCCTGATTTAGATCATTTAACTAACCTTTCAAATGAAACCCTATTTTATCCAAATACAAATAAATTTATTTTGCCTCAAGAGGGATTAATGCCAAAATATCACCCTGATGATTTATATATTTATGAAATTAAAAAGCTAACTAGTAAGGAAACAAGGTATTGTAATGAATTGTTTTTGGATAGAATAAACACTTGGGTTGGATTTAGTTCCTTGAATAAGGTTGTCGGTAGCATTTTTGCATATAAAAGAGTTAATTCATATCCGTTTGTTCCAAGGGTTGATTATACTGAATTGTATAAAATAATAAATGAACGATATGGCGCAAGCATTGATATAAAATCTATAGGAGGTTTTAGACGATGAAATTATTTAATGATTCACTATCAACGAGATTTAATACTCTTGAAAGAAACATAAAATCAAAGAGCAATTCTTTTTATGATTCCTATCTCGATCTTTTAGAAGCTACAATTAAGTATTTTTTAGATGAAAATAACATAACATATGATGATTCTAGAACATGCGGTTTTCTTGTTAAAGAAGAATCAATTAAGAATTTCTTGATGAATGTACTTAAGTTAGATGATTATACATATAACAAACTTCCCGATTATATCAAGAAATGCAATGACCATAAACACAAGAAAGAGAAAACGCTAGGAATAGATAGTGTTATCAACTATTTAAAAGTTTATTATGATTTGATTAATTATTATATTGTCTTTATAAAAGGGATAAAGATTGAATATAACGTAGAATATTTCACTTCTATATTTGGCGAAACTGAAAGATTAAATAATGAATATAGAGAAGAGGTTTTAAGATTAAAAGATGAGCTAAAGGAATCTTACGATAATAATAAGTTATCTAAACAGGATATAGAACAATATAAATCTTTATTATCTATCAAAGATATTGAACTATTAAATCTTGATGAACAGAATCAAAAATTACAAGCACAGATCAGCATTTTAAAAGATATCAAATTAAATTCTATGGAAGAAAAACTAAATAAGACTATTGATATGCTTAACAACATGCAAGATTATTTAGTAGAAAATAGAATCATTGCTAGAAGAACATCAAAATTAATTGATGGTAGAGATATAACTGATGAAGAACTAGCAGCTGAAAGATTAAAGTTGGAGGCAATTAAAAATGGAAAATAAACCTCAAAATGTATTTGAAAAATTAGATTCTATTGAAGCGTCACAATCAGTAACAAATGCTCAAAACGGACAAATACTGGATTTGTTAAATAAAATTAGTAGCCAACAAACAGTAGTACAAAAAAATGAAACCGGTCCAAAAACACAGTCTCCACTATCAAATCAATTTTTATTAAGAAGTTTTATTAGGAAATCAAAAAAGGAATATATTTGGTTTGGAACAATCGATGAATTTAATAAATCCAAAACGATTGTAAATATATTATGCGTTTCATTAATAATAGTTGGAATTCTATCTACTATATTTACTAGTATTGCATTTAAAATGTATTCAACATTTTCTTTATTTGAAAACATCTGGTTAATATTTGCATGCATTTTATTCTCGCATTCTGTTTACGCAAAAAAGAGGATGCTCGACACAGATTTAAGAGATCACTCTAATAGCGTCTTCGTTCAAGATGATGATGGTGTGTGGAATGATACTGGTAAAGAAAAGAAGAGATTTAAGTGGTTTAGAAGAATATCGTATATTGCAGTTGTATGTAATATAATTGTTATTTGGATTGAATCTAAAGGAGCAATAGCGATTTTAGCTACAATATTTGAACTAGCTTTTGCAGGAATCACAATTGGTATATTGTTTACATATATTAATCTATTCTGTATGTACAACAGCTTCATTTTATTTACTGGAAGAAATGCATCAAATACCGAAACTGTAACTCTTATATTTGATGTGATAGGTAAGAAGCTTGCACCTTTAGAAGAATATAAAGAAAAAATGAAAGATTATTTATAAATATATTGAATATTTTGTTACAAGAACAGGGCTGAATTCGTGGAAATTCGGCTCTTTTTTTGATATAATATAAGCGTGTCAGAAGAATACTCTGGAGCATTGGTAGAAAAATACCTTCGCAAAGGAGGTATTGCATATGACACAAGTAGATGAAAGACTAGCTAAGGTTGGTCAAAATCTTAAAAAATTTATTTCTGAATCTAAGTATAAAACACAGGTTTCTTTCGCTTTGGACGGAATGGGTCAAGACCCTTCAGTAATCCGTAGATGGATTAAACATGGTGTTAATAAATTAGATACTTTAATGTATATAGCTGAGGTTTTGGAAATAGATTTTATGGAACTTCTTAAGTAGAAGCTCCTTTTTCTTTTTATGTCCAAATTTTGGTTTTAAGCCTTGATATATATATATATATATTACAATGAAATAAATATTGTTAAGCTTAATAGTAGTGCAAATAATGTCCTATGATGGACTCCAATTTAAAACTAAAATGTAGATACAAAAGTAGATAATTCATCAATGTATTGGAAGAAAGAAGTAGTGCAAAAAGCGTCCTATCGTGATGAGTCGTTGCTTGATAAACTATAAGTGAAATTGGAGGACAAGACAATGAAAAATGAAGTTAAAAAATATTTTATGGTAATCGCTAAGTGTGGACATGTAGGGAGAAAAAGTTACGTTCCGGTAAAATTTGCAGTAGTAGCTGAATCTGGTAAAAAAGCTGCTAAAAAGGTAAGACAATTTCCAAGAGTTAAGCACAATCATAAGGATGCGATTCTAGATGTTATGTGTATTACACTAGAAGAGTTCTTAGAGATTAAGGAAGTTAATAATAACGATCCATATTTAAAATGCCACTCTAAACATGAACAAAATCTAATTACTAATCTAACTGAAAGAATGGTAGAAGATCTACATAATGTAAAACAAACATTAGATAAGCAAATTAGGAAAGATAGAGTTGCTTATAAATTAAAAAAATTCAAATTATTAGAAAAATCTTCAATGATGGAGGATTATTGCTATGCGTATTAATTCAATTAGATATAACAATTCTGTTGTCGATGGTCCTGGTATTAGAACTGTACTCTTTATGCAAGGCTGTGATATCAATTGTAAAGGATGCCAAAATAGATCGACGTGGGACACCAACAAAGGAAAAGAAGTAAGTATTGATAATTTAATTAATGAATTAAAACAAAAAGTATTTAATAAGAAAATTACTATTTCTGGAGGCGAGCCATTGGTTCAAAAAGATGAATTAGTGAAACTTATTGATAAACTTGCTGAAGAAGGCTTTGATATAGCTTTATATACAGGGCACACAAGAGATGAAGTCCCATCTGAAATTATTTCTAAAGTTAAATATTTAAAGACTGGTAATTTTATTCAAGAATTAAAAACAACTATTAAACCTTTTGTAGGTTCGGAAAATCAAATCTTTGAGGAGGTATCTAAAGATGAAACAACTAAATAATGATAATGCTGCTAATAGAACTAGCTATGTTGGATACGTATATAACGTAGGTGAAAAAGAATATAAAAATAAAATATTAAATAGTCTTCCAAAAGAATGGGCAGATTTACATAGAACAGGTGCAATTCATATTCATGACTTGGATGCATATGATTTAACTTATAACTGCTTAACATTCGATATCATCAATAAGTTCCCATATGATGAATTCAAGATGTTTAGTGAACAAGGTAAAATTATCCATTTGTTTGAATTTATCAAAGATTTATTTACTAAACTAGGTAATGAACAATCTGGTGGTATGACATTTGCCAATTTCGATAATGAAATAGCTGAAATCTTATCTACATTTGAAATTGATTATTCAAAGTATAAAGATTTAATTACTGATTCAATTGCTGAATTAATATTATGGTGTAATGGTAATCATTCAAGAATGGGCCAAACTAGTTATTACGTAACTTTAAATATTGGTTTAGCTAAAAATGAATGTGCTAGATTCATTGCTCATGAAGTAATTGATAGATTCTTGAAATTAGGTGATATGGTATTTAAACCGAATATCGTATTTAAAGTAGTTGATGGAATTAATAATAAACCTAGTGATCCAAATTATGATCTATTAAAATTAGCTTTATCTTGTACAGCTAAAAAGATGATACCTACATATCTTCTTTGTGATTGCAAAGGTGATAAAGAAACTAATCCTGAAAGATTATCGGTAATGGGATGTAGAACTAGAGTGGTTTCTGATCTTTATGGTGAAGATGGTGCTATGGGTAGAGGTAATATCACAAATATTTCTATTAATCTTCCTAGACTTGCCTTAGAGATTGATAAGAACAATAAAGAATTATCAATTGATGAGAAATTCGAACTTCTGAAATCAAAATGGGATGAAGTAGCTAGAGCTACAAAAGATATCTTACTTGATAGATATCATAAAGTATGCAAAAGAACTCCTGATGATTTTCCAACAAATAGTAGCTATCATCTATGGTGCGAAGATTTCAAAGGAGATTTAGAAGAAGTATTCAAGCATGGAACATTATCACTAGGATTCATTGGATTAAGTGAAGCTATAGAAGTTATTACTGGTTCAAAGTATTATTCAAGCATGGATAATTATATTATGACTTTAGGCTTCGTAAAACATATGAGAGATTATTGCGATTTCTTAAAGAATGAATACAAGCTTAATTTCTCATTACTTGCAACATCAGGCGAATTAATTAGTGGTAGATTCATTGAATTTGATAAAGATCTATATAAACCAGATGTTGATATTTTTACAAAAGGTTATTATACAAATTCATTCCATATAGATGTAGACTCAAGACTTCCTGGATATAAGAAGATCCAACTTGAAGGATTATTCCATGAAATATGTAATGGTGGATGTATTACATATATCGAACTTGGTGAAGCTCCACTAGGTAATGAAGAATCTCTAGAGGAATATATCAATATTGCAGCCGAAGCGGGAGTTCATTATCTAGGATTTAATTTTCCTAAAGATGTATGTAATGAATGTGGAACTACGGGAGTATTTGATTATTGTCCTAAATGTAAATCACATAACATTACAAGAATCAGAAGAGTATCTGGATATCTTGAAATTCTAGATGGATTTACCAAAGGAAAGAAAGCTGAAGAAAAGAATAGGAAGAAAAATTAAGATGATATTTTACATTTCAGATACACATTTTAGAGATCAAGCCATTTTTGATAAATGTAAGAGGCCATTTAAATCATTAGATGAAATGGAATCAACAGTTATCAGCAAATGGAATAATAAAGTTAATGATGAAGACGTTGTTTATGTACTTGGTGATATCGTTAAAGATGATGACGCATCAGCAATTCAAATCTTTAAAAAACTAAAAGGTCATAAGCATTTAATCGTTGGTAATCATGACCATTTAATCTTAGAAGAGATTAGAAAATCAAATATATTTGAATCAGTAAAATTCATCGATTTAATTATGGATAAAAATAGAAAAGTTTGTATTTGTCATTATCCACTAATGGATTGGATGGAATTTAATAGAGAAGGAATCTTGGTTTATGGACATATTCATAATAAGACACCTAAGAATGGATATGCTTATAAAATGATGAAAGATTATTATGCAAATCTACCTGCATATAATTGCGGAGTAGATGTATGTGAATTTGAGCCAAGAACACTAGATGAACTTATTCATTTAAAGGAGGTAAACAAGGATGAACCATATATCAATTGAGGGTATGGATGGAGTTGGAAAATCAACTACATGTGAATTGCTTGCTGAAAAACTAGGATATATATTTGTTGAAAAACCATTACACTATCTTCTTGATGATAGTGATGAAGAAATAAAGCAATATCAAAAAGTTGCTAAAAGGGTTAATGAAAATCCTAATAGAAACTTTACAGCTTGGTATTATGGTTTAAATAATATTTATCTTTACGAAAAATTCAAAGATCAAAATATTGTTACTGATCGTCATATTGTTTCAAATTATTGTTGGAGTGGAACAACATATAATAAAGATATCTATAATCTAATCTTAAAGAAGATTGGAAAACCTAAACTTACTGTAATTTTATATGCAAAACCTGAAGCAATATTAGCTAGATTAAAGAAAAGAGATATTAATGATTCTGATATTTCTAAAGTTAGCAAAAGCGAAAAAGCATATGAGAGAATGATATATTTTTGTGAAACTAAAAAACTTGAATATATTGTTATCGATACAACGAATAAAGATGTTGAAACAGTAGTTGATGAGATTTTAAAAAGAATTGAGGTACTTAAATAGGATGAATGTAGATAATTTAAGACTTTCAAAAGATATGAAGTACGAAGCTCTATACTGGGCTTTAGGTTTTGAAGAGTTAAGTAAGGGAATATTTACTAAATTCTACAATAAAAGCTTCAAAGTGGAAATTAATGCTGATAAGCAACTGGTTGACTTTTCAAATAAGATTTCAATCGTTAATGGCGAAGCATTGCTTTTAACAACACATAAGAGTTTTGTTATCTTAGAATGTATTGATAAATTATTGACTATGGGATATAAGCCTAGTGAGATAATTGTTGATCTAGATAATGAATACGACATTTACTGCAATGATTTATATATCAAATGTTATGAATGGAATCATATTGAAGAGGATAGAGTTGAATTTAAAAAAGATGTATTCAAATCCGTTTCTTATGAATCAAGATTAATTAGCGGAGTAATAGAAAGAAGAACATCAATTAAAACTTCTGATGGATTAATTTATAATCATGGAATCTTTGAAAATGAGTCAAGATTAGTTGATTATAAATTATATAATTCTAATGATATTATCTCAGACGATTTCATTATTAAAGCTGGCGTAGCAATTAAATACACAGGAAATAAAAACATAATTATAGTTCCTGATGGGGTCAATGAATTAGCACCATGCTTATTTTGGGATAATCAGGTAATTGAAGAAGTAATTCTTCCAGATACTTTAATTAATATCTCTGGTGATACATTCTATAATTCAACTAACCTTAGAAAAATTAATATCCCAAAGAATGTAAAGTTCATGGGAAATAACCCATTTGCTGGATGCCCTAATATAAAAGTTAATAATGAATCACCATATTTCAATTTAGTAGATGGCGTTTTATACAATAAAGATTTTACAAGACTTATATATTATCCAATTTCTAAAAAAGAAGATAAATACGAGATAAAAGAAGGATGCAGAATCTTAGGAAAACATTCATTTTACCTTTGCGACAATCTTAAAGAAGTAGTTATTCCATCGTCAATAATAAAATTAGAGAATAATCCATTTTCAGGATGCACGAAGATTAATATAGTTAATAAATCTGAGTATTATCACATTGATGATTCGGTTATTTATGATAAGGATTATTCATCAGTAATCGGTTGCCTTAATTCTATTGACACTGATTGTCTAGTTTTAAAAGATGTTAAGAGAATATGTAGAAATTCATTCTGGAACTGTAAAGGAATTAAAAAGATAGTTTTTCCGGAAACCCTTGAATCAATCGGATATAATCCGTTTGTTAGTTGCTCTAATATTGAATTTGAATCTCATAGCAGATATTATGTAGTTTACAACAATGCACTATATACAGCTGATAAATCAAAATTAGTTTGTTATCCAGCTAAATACGCAGTTAATGAGGTCTATCTTCCTGATGAAACAATAATACTTGAGCGTGGAGCTTTCTCAGGATGCGATAAAATGACTGCCATCCATCTGCATAATGTTTCAATTATCTCTAAGACTTGCTTCACAAATTGTAATTCATTAGAAAAAGTATGCTGCTCAGATTTAGTTACTTATATTGGCGAATGGGCATTCGCGCATTGCACTAATTTAAAGGAATTATCAGTTTATAAAGACTGCTTTATAGATAATAATGCAACATTGAACAGCCCTGTTAAAATCAACAAGAGAGATGAACTATCTAATTATGTCATAGAGTCAGACAACTTATACACATTAAAATCAATGACTAATTTATATAAGAAAAAGATTAAGTCGATTTTAATTGATCCACCTTATAATTCTCATATTGACCACATTGGATATAAAGATACATTTGATTGTGATTACGAGAAGTTTATGGTGGATAGAATCAAACTTGCTAGCGAACTATTGACTATCGACGGTTTTTTAGTTATCAATATTGATGAAGGTGAAGTAAAACATCTTTCTTCCTTGTCAGTTTTAAAAGATTTATTCTATAAAATTAAAATTTATAAGTGGGAAAAACTTCATCCCTATTTTGATAAGAATAGGAGCGTTAACCCAAATAAAAAGGTTGTAAAATACGAATTCATCATCGTTTGTTATAAGTCTAAGGAATCTAAATTAAACTTAATAAAACAACCATATTTGGATGGTGAAGTTTTAAAGGAAAAGGAATCTAAAGTTCCATCAACATTTAAATGCTTTGGTACTAATTCATCAGCAAAAGATGAAATAGCTGAACTATTTGGCGATAGAGCTTACTTCCAAACTCCTAAGCCTTTAAAACTAATGAAGGAACTTGTGAGAGCTACTTCAAATAAAGACTCTATTATTTTGGACTTCTTTGCAGGATCAGGCACAGTTGGCCATGCTGTAGTTGATTTGAATAAAGAAGATGGTGGTAGTAGAAAGTATATTCTTATCTCAAATAACGAATCAAACATTTGCAGAAATGTTACACTTAAAAGAATGCAAATGGTCGATGATAAGTTCTACTTCATAGACTAGTTTAAGAGGATTTTTCCTCTTAAACTAGTGACGCAAAGGGCATTTTATTTTAGATGTCTAATAAAAAGTAAAATAGAACTATAAAAAAGGAGACTTTGTATGAGATATTTGTTTTTCGATATTGAATGTTGTAATGGAAAAGATATATGTGAATTTGGTTATGTGATAACTGATACTGAATTCAATATATTAGAAAAAGATGATTTCACAATCAATCCAGAAAATAAATTTAATCTTACAGGTAGACCTGATGGTAGAGATTTATATCTTTATTATCCTGAGTCTACATATTATAAAAGCCATAAATTTCCATATTTCTATGATAGAATCAAAGAACTTATTGAATACCCTAATCAATTAATAGTTGGACACGCTATAATTAATGATGCAAAGTTTATTAGAAACGCCTGCAATAGATATAATCTAGGACCTATTAATTTTAAGTTTGCGGATACTCAAAGAATGTATTCTGAATTTACAAATTTAAGAAAAAGCATATCTTTAGAAACGGCTGGTGAAAACTTGAATGTAGAGAAACCTAAATATCTTCATAAGAGTGACGATGATTCTGAACTTACAATGAATCTTGTTAAAGGCATGTGCAAGGAACTAGAGTGTTCATTAGAGGAGTTGATTGAATTATGCGATTCTTGTAGTGGTAAAAGTGAAAATTTTGATATCAAATATGATGATGTAGAGATTCGCCAAAAGAAAAGATATGAATCAGCTAAAAATGGAAGCAATAATAATATTAGAGGTCGTAATTATAGAATGTTCCTACAATTTCTAGATGGAGTTAAACCTCAAGGAGATACTATTGAATCACAACTAAATGGCAAATCATTATGCGTAAGTTTAAATTATGAAATTGGTCATTTTAAAGAAATGCTATCTTTGGTTCAACTTTTAAAAAATCATAATGCTACATATAACATGAAAGCATCTAACAATGATATCTTCGTAACATACTCATTTAAGAACGATGAAGGAAATGAAAGATTCTGTACAAGACTAAAACATGTAAAAGATGCTATTGAAGAAGGGAAAACAATTCAAATAATATCATTTGAAGAATTGCTTTCTATTCTTGGAGTTACAGAAGAAGATTTATTGTCAATGTCATTTCCTGAAGAGAGTAGTTTTTATAAGAAACCAAGGCCTAGACAAGAGAAAAAGACGCCTAAGATTACTAAATCTAAAACTCAAAACTCAACATTAGGCGATTTGTTTCCTGAATTATTTGAAAAACTAAGAAACGAAATAAATGATGAGAAATGATTTGTTACTACATTCACGTATTCCTAAGTGTAGACATAAATAAACATATGTTCAAGTGGCATATAGTAAATTATCATTTTACAAATCACTGGCTATTTCTAAGTTAGATGAGTTAGTTAATTCGTTAATCTAAAAATAAAAATGTAGTATTAACTACCAACCTAATTTTCAATAGTTTTATATAAAAAATAATCCGATATCTCTATTTGATATCGGGTTATTTATTTAACATTATATTCCTTGCGGATTCAACTTCAATCTTATTTGTTCTAAATAAATTCACAACTGTCATGAACTTATAAACCTTAAGTATTATGTCAACTTGAGTCTTATCATCGTCGTGACCATACTTAAATTGCTTCTGAAGCCTTTTCGCAAGATAAATAGCGAATTGTGGATTATAGTTTTCAGTCAAATCTAAAACAAATGTTTTATTTCTTGAACCGTTAATTTTGACAATTTTATCGAATAACGCTACCAAGGCATCATCTAAAGTTGGATCTGCTTTATACTCTTTCGCAATACCATATAAATCAGAAAGAAGTATATCGTATATGTCGTCTTTGCCTTCAAAATAGTAATAAAAGTCAGTTCTTAAGATTTTCATTGTATCAGTTAAACTAGAAACAGTGATTTTTTCATATGGTTTAGAAACGAATTCTTTTATCGCTGGTTTTAAAAGCTTTATCTGTCTGTCGTAGGATATTCTATTAAATACTTGTTTAGGCATAATAATTCTCCCCAAAAAACATACTAAAAAGATTATAGGTTTTTTGACATCTTTTGTCAATTGTATTTTTAAAATAAATAAATACTTATTTATAAGTTAAATGTAAAATCTAAATTTGTGTAGGAAAAAGATAATTTTATTGTATAATGAAAAGAGACTAATACAAGAGGAGTTAAAAATGAAATTAAACGTTAAAAGAACAATGTGGATTGGCTTAGCGTTCTTTGGAATTCTACTCGTATGGCAGCTATACAATTCATATTGTGCACCTATGTTATCATTACTATTTGCGAAGCATGATTATGCTAGCGAAGTCGCAGCAGGCGAAGCTTTAGGCTATGTAACAATGAAAGATTTGTTAGCGCATGACATTATAAAAAAGGAACAATTTTTAGATATCCAATGGAAAGTTGGAATCATCATGGCTTTAGACAATATCGCTGCGCTATTCATAATGCCTATATTTGGTAACTTATCTGATAAAACAAAGACAAAACTCGGTAAGAGAACACCTTATATTTTAGTTGGATCAATCGTTACTGCGATAGCTTTACCATTTATACCACTATTCTTCTCTAAAGGTATGGGAAACAATGAAGGAGCTATTCTAGGATTCCTTATCGGTATGATTGTAACTATGGTAATCATTATAGTATTTATGATGAGCTATCGTTCACCTGCGGTTGCGTTAATGCCTGACTTAACACCAAAACCATTAAGAAGTAAAGCCAACGGTTTAATAAACATTGTTGGATATGTTGGTGGCGCTATTGGTGCTGTATTCGCTATGGTTATTCCTGTTACTAAATATTTTGATGGATCAAATAAATCATTATTTATGTTAGAAATACCATTTATAGTATGTTCATTATTCTTACTTGGTTCATTAGTATTATTACTATTTAAAGTTAAAGAAAATAAATTACATGAAGAATTAGATTCAGAATTAAAGTTATATGAAGATTCTGGTGAAACAGAAGAAGCTATCACAACCAGTGAAAAGATGAGTAAATCTAATATTAGAAATTTAGCTTTAATATTAGTTGCGGAAGTATTCTGGTTCATGTCGTTAAACGCTATAGAAACTTTCCAAACTAACTACTTTATGTTCTACCTTGATACATCATCATCAGGTGGTGCAGTAATGACTCTATTAAGTGGCGCCGCAAGTGTTGCGGGATTCTTAATCGCAGGATTAATCGCTGATAAACTCGGAAGAAAATGGACAATATTCATTGGTATTTGTGTAGTTGCGTTAGGATATGTAATATATTCATTAATACCTGGAAGAGTTACCGATGACGATGCTATATTAACATTTGAACAATCATTACCTTGGTTATTCTTTGTTTTAATGCCTATAATCGGCTTCGCTACATCATTAATTCATATCTGTTCATTCCCACTAGTTACAGATTATTGTACAGCTGATAAACTTGGAAAATTCACATCACTATACTATACTGCGTCAATGTTAGCTCAATCTACTACTCCAATTTTAATTGGACTAATCTTCAGAGCGACTGGTTGGAACGCACTTCCAATATATTCTGCAGTACTAATGGGTATCGCAGGATTAGTATTCTTCTTCGTTAAAGCTCCAAAAGGAGGAGATAGAAGCTCAAACGCAAAAGGTTTAGAAGCCTTAGGAGCTGATGATTAATAATTAATAGAAGGGCGTATGCCCTTTTATAATGTAAATATATGAATAAATATCCATTAGATAAAGAATTAAAATTTTTAAGACATTTTAATGCGCCAGTTGGTAGAGGATTTCTACCAATTGGATCTTTTATATTAAAGATATGTCCAAAAGGTTTTAATAAAAGAAAAGTTAATATTAAGGAAATAAAAATAGATAAATTTAAAATTATAATTGTTACACCTCTTGAACTATTAAATGAAGTATCACCATGCCTCTTTTATATACATGGTGGAGGATTTATGTATAGATCGTTTCCTGGTCATTATCATTTAATGGAAGAATACGCTATTCAATCTAGATCAAAGGTTATAGGAATAGATTATAACCTTTCACCTAAACATCCATTCCCACATCAAATTAATGAATGTATAAAAGCGTATAAGTATATATTAGATAATAAAGAAATATTAAAAATAGATACAAATAATATCGTTATAGGTGGAGATTCTGCGGGTGCATCACTTGCGATGGATACTTTATTAAAAATAGAAGAATCAAATCTACCAAAAATAAAAAGTCTATTTTTAATTTATCCTGTAGTTGATAACAGAGGAAATACAGAATCAATTAAAAGATTTACTGATACACCTGGGTGGAATTCTATTAATAATAAAGTAATGTGGGAATATTATCTAAATGGTAAAGATTATAAAACACCACTTTTAAGGATTGATGAATTTAATATAAAGAATCTATATATAGAACTGGCAGAATATGATTGTCTTCATGATGAAGGATTAGAATTATTTAATGCATTATCAGAGAAGACAGAAGTTAAAATATTAAATGAAACTAATAATACTTTCCACGCTTATGACTTCAACAAAAAAGCAAAAATAACCATAGATTCTTTAAATAAAAGAATAGAATTCTTAAAATTATCATTTAATGATTAATGCGGTTTCGTGGTGGAACGCTCAAAAAACCTCAAATGATTAAGAAAATAATACAGTTTCTAATTAAAAATAGTGTTTTTGATGAGAAAACATTTACTTATTATTCAATTAATAATTGATTTTTATCCCCAAAAGTTATATAATTGGTGCGTAAATAACAAGGATGGTGAGAAAATGAAAACATTTAATTACTCAAACTTAAAAAATAAAACATGGGATATTAAGATAATTAATTATTTGACTCAAATCCATGAAGAAAAAGGCAAACAACAATTGTTTTTAAAACAAAAGCATGAAGAATTAGAAAAATTAGTTATTATCGCAAAAATACAAAGTACTGAATCATCTAATGAAATTGAAGGCATTAGAACAACTAATACTAGACTAAGACAATTAATAAATGAAAAAACAGCTCCTAAAAACAGAGCTGAAGAAGAAATTGCAGGATATAGAGATGCTTTAAATATTGTACATGAAAATTTTGATTCAATACCTATTACACCTAATTTTATTCTTCAATTACATAAAGTATTGTTGTCTCATACATCAACTTCATTTGGTGGAAAATATAAGAATGTCCAAAATTATATTAGTGCGACTGATGAAAATGGTAAGTCATTTACTTTATTTACACCATTATCACCATCTGAAACACCAACTGCAATGCAAGAATTATGTGATGAATACAATAGAGCTCTTGGTGAAGGAATAGTAGATCCACTAATTTTAATTCCATTATTCATTCATGACTTTTTATGTATTCATCCATTTATTGATGGGAACGGAAGAATGTCTAGATTATTAACAACACTGCTTTTATATCGTTCTGGTTACTATGTAGGAAAGTATATATCACTTGAGGCTAAAATAGCTAAGAATAAAGATTTATATTATGATGCATTATATGATTCTCAAATTGGATGGCACGAAAATGAAGATGACGCTACGCCATTTATAAAATATTTGTTAAGTACGATTGTTAGTGCATATAATGATTTTGAAGAAAGAGTAGAATTAGTATCCGATAAGAAGCCTAGTATTGAAGTGATTAGAATGGCAGTTAATTCAAAACTAGGAAAATTTACAAAGAGAGATATACTAGAACTTGTGCCTTCATTATCATCAACTAGTATTGAAAGAAATTTAAAAGAATTATGTGATACAGGTGAAATAAAAAAAGAAGGTGTTGGCAAATCAACATACTATATTAGATTAAAGTAATAACATTAACTTTTTGTATTAAATCTGTTTTAAATAATTTACTCTTATAAAATATGCGTATACTAATAAATTGGTTTTAGATGGTATAGCACTATATTGTATTAAAGAATATTAGATTAGAGTAAAATCTAGTCTATTATTTTTTTGGAGTTCAAATATATGAAAAAAATGACAAACTAAAACTTTTGTTTATCAAACCATACGAGAATACCCCATCCTCTTTAGGCTGGGGATGAAAATCGGATATAAATAACTAATATGTTCTTGAAAACAATTATATTATTTAGTATAATAAGAAATGTAAGAAAATTCTTTTTTGTAGGAATATATAAAAGGAGAAAAAGATATGAAAGATATTAAAGAGGATAGATTTATAGTGAGTGTTAAAGTTGGACCAAAAGGACAAATAACAGTACCAGCTGAAGCTAGAAAGATGTTTGAAATTAAAGAGGGTGATACTTTAATGGTAATGGGTGATATTAAAAGAGGAATAGCCTTAATTAAAGATACTGAATTTTACAAATTAATGGGAGCTATGTTTAATAATGGAAAAGGCGATCAGAATTAATAATTTAACAAAAATATATAAAGATATTGTTGCGGTAGATAATTTAAATTTAGAAATATATGAAGGAGAATTATTTTCTCTTCTTGGAGTTAATGGTGCTGGTAAAACAACAACTATAAAGATGTTATCTGGTTTAACTATAGCTTCATCAGGTGAAGCTTATATACATGATTATTCAATTAATAAAGATATTGATAAAATAAAAGAATTAATTGATATATCAATGCAAGAAACAGCTATAGCTAGAAAATTAACTGTTGAAGAAAATATTGAGTTTTATGCAAAGTTATCAGGTCAAACAGTTGATGAAATAAAAGAATCTAAGGAAAGATTATATAAAGCTTTTGAACTTGATAAAGTTCTCAAGAAGAAAGCTTCAAATCTTTCAGGAGGATGGCAAAGAAAATTATCAATTGCGCTTGCATTAGTATCAAAACCTAAAGTTCTATTTTTAGATGAACCAACACTTGGGCTTGATGTTATAGCGAGAAGAGAACTATGGAAAATAATAAATGAACTTAAAGGAAAAATGACTATCATTTTAACTACCCATTATATGGAAGAAGCTGAAGCTTTATCTGATAGAATTGGTATTATGAAAGATGGAAAATTACTATTTGTCGGAACAAAAGAAGAACTATATTCAAAAACAAATAAAACAAATGTAGAAGATGCCTTTATTGAGGTTGTTTCAGGAGGTAGCTTGTAATGAAAGATTCAATATCTAGAATACTTGTTTTAACTAAAAGAAATCTAAAAGAAATCTTAAGAGATCCTTTGTCTTTAATCTTTACTTTAGGCATGCCGCTATTTATGGAAATATTATTTTATTTAATATTTCATAGTTTAACTAAGCAGTTTGAAATGAAATATTTAGCACCAGGAATAGTGGTATTTGCAGAAAGTTTCTTATCTTTGTTTGTTGGCTTATTAATTGCATTAGATAGATCAACATCATTTTTAACAAGATTATATGTTTCTAAAGCTAAATCATATGAATTTATATTTTCATATGCAATCGCAATGCTTCCTATTGTTTTAGTTCAATCAATATTATTTTTCTTGGTTGGTGGAATATTTGATTCATCTATTTTTGGTGTAGGAATGGTCTTAGCAATTTTATTTAGTCTTATTACATCCTTATTTTTCATTTCTATTGGAATACTTCTTGGTACAGTCTGCAGTGAAAAATCTATTGGTGGTATCTCATCAATAGTCATTGCTGGACAATCAGTATTATCTGGAATGTGGTTTCCAGTTGAAGGCTTAAATGAAGGGATTATTACTTTTATGAAAATATTGCCATTTAAAAACGCTACAATTCTTATTCAAAATATGATCTTAGGAGTTAATGATTCATTTAATGATTTTCTATTACCTTTATTAATAGTATTAGCGTATACAGTAGTTTCATTTGTTGTAGCAATAATACTATTTAAAAGAAAAATGAAATCTAGATAATAACATCATTATAGTATTTGGATTATTCCATCAGGTGAAGTGATATATAACAAAATGTACTTTTATTAATGCTGTAGTTCATAAAAGAACTAGAATTGTGATACGAGGAATCGGTCACAATTTTTTGTTTTTAGGGGGTAAAAATATTAACCACTTTATTACCCGTTTATTCTTATTTTATTAACCACGTTAAGATAATTAAACACTTGAAAATGTGTATCAAATGTGATACAATATTTTAGGAGATGATAGATATGCCTAAAGAAAATAAAAACGAACTGATTCACATTAGAATAGAGCCAACAGTGAAAGAAAAGTCAGAAAATATTTTTAATAAGCTCGGAATTAATATGTCTTATGCTGTATCTTTATTTTTAAATCAAGTAATACTTAAAAATGGCTTTCCTTTTAATGTGGAATTGCCAAAAGTTAACGAAACTGAATTGGAATCTTTAGCTAAAATAATTGAATCAACTGGTGGTAATGGAGTAGTAAGTGAAAAGAATCAAAAAATAATTCATTTGTATTCATTAGGCGAAATTGACTATGAGACGGCTGTATTTGCTATAAAGAGGAGTTTTATGTAATTATGAAAGATCCTTATGTATATGAAGGTACTAATGTACTAATCAATTTAGCAAATATTAAGGAACAAGATAAACTTGATAATTTTGAAACGACTTTATCACGTGTCGCAATCGTAGAATTATTAAAAAACCCTATTAATATAACTTCAACAAAAGATATATTTGAAATTCATAAAAGATTGTTTAAAGAAGTATATTCTTGGGCAGGAAACCCTAGAACAATAAACATTTATAAAACAGAACCGGTTCTTGGAGGCTTATCTGTCAATTATTCTGATCATAATCAAATTATGAAAGATTTAAACAAAATTCAAAATGATATTGATTCAGTTGATTGGGTAAATAGTAGTAAAAAAGATATAATATCAAAAGTTGTTAGGGTTATATCTAGTTTATGGCAAGTACATGCTTTTAGAGAAGGCAATACAAGAACTATCTGTCTATATTTATATTTTTTTATGAAGAAATACAACTTGAAGCTTAATGTTGATTTTATTGGGGAACATTCAAAATTTTTTAGAAATGCGCTTGTGCTTGCTTCAATAGGAGAATATAGTGAATATGAACATTTAGAAATGATATTATCAGATGCTATAAGTTTAAAGAAAATAATAAATGGTGAATCAAAATATCAAACAATAAAAGATTATAATCTAGAAAAATATGAATATAATTATCATCATTTGAAGAAAGATTAATTATTATTGTGTTATATCAAGAAGGGAATTGATGGAGGAACTATAAATGGACGCAAGAGCAAGTAATATAATAAGATTTATTGATGGAAATGATAAAAATTTATAATTCCCATATATCAAAGACCTTACAGTTGGAAAAGAACAAATTGTAAGCAATTATTAAAGATTTAGTTGCTGAATATAAAAACAATTATCTAACATATTTTTTTCTAAGCTTAGCGTATGTGGAAGCAGTAGTATGTTATTTGTCTCCTAGCCTTAAAGGCGGAGGCTTTTTCTTATTACACGAAAGGGTGTTTCGAGGGTGTTTCAAAATTTAAGGGGTGTTTCATTTGTATTACCACACTTGTTCTTATACATATTGAAACAACTGTGTTGATACGAGATTTCTATCTCAAATCAGCACTTTTTCTTTATTTTTAGGCATTTTTGGTAGGGTTCAAGTCCCGTATTAATCAAATTGCCTAATTTTTATTGGCTCAAAATTAGCATCAATTGTGTATTACCACGAAAGGTCTTGAAAAACCACGAAAGCACCACGAAAGCTCTCTAATTACCATTTTAAATTAGAAGGATACTACCATAAAGAACATGCAAAAATACTAAGTGATATTGATAACGCTAAAAAAGCAATTAGAAAAGAGACGACTTCAAGCCGATTATATTAGAGCATTTATAGTCGAGCTTGACTCAAAGCCTAATTTAATTGAAGAATATGATATTGATATTAGGTCATATTTAATTGAAAAAGCAATAGTAAATCAAGATGGAAGCATCACGTTCATTTTCAATAACGGAAAAGAAATTAAAATTTAAACTGCGCAGTTTTTGATAGTACAGTAGAGACACCAGTGCATTCTTCTTGCTTTGGCGTTTTTTCTTTACAAAAATATCTCAAGATAGTAGGCAAAATTAGTTCTATATAGTACAATATATTAAGAGGTGAGAATATATGGTCGTTTGCATTAAAGACAAAATCAAAAATATTAACGCTGTCATTGGATGTA
>CALCVH010000064.1 GCA_937907585.1 uncultured Bacillota bacterium
TATTTAAAGTTATAAAATCACCTATTAATACAAGATAATCCTTCGCTCTAGTTACAGCTGTATATAATAATTTCTTATTAAGCATCACTCTATATGATGGGAATATAGGAAGTATTACAACCGGGAATTCAGAACCTTGAGATTTATGAATACTAATAGCGTAGGCTAGTGAAATATTGTTTATATCTTGTCCTTTATATTTCACTTTATTCCCTTGAAAATCCACTACTAATTCTTTTTTGCCTAATATATCTGATACAACACCCATATCGCCATTCATTACTGAATCTTCATATTGGTTAACAAGTTGAATGACTTTATCATCTATATAAAAATTATCACTTGTTTCATTCTTTTCTTTATCATCTACAACATTAGGATTAAACGCATTTTGAAGGAAATTATTAGTACTATCAATCCCAACTCCACCTTTATACATAGGAATTAAAACTTGAATATCGGTATCTAGTTTATATCCCATACCTAAAAAGTGATTGATTGAAGTTCTTAGTAATTCAAATAGATCTCCTTGATCAGCTTTAATAAATGATAGTTCTTGATGAAGAGGGTCTATTTCTGTTTTTATTTCTTCATCAAGAATATCATAAGCTAAAGATATGATTTTAGAATTTTGTTTCTGTCTATGTATCTTAGTTAGTTTGGTTGTTTTAAAATACTTAGAATCTATTAAATCTCTTAGTACCTGACCAGGACCAATTGATGGAAGCTGGTCACTATCGCCTACTATTACCACTTTTGTATCTTCTTTTAAAGCTTCAAATAATCTATTAAATAAGAAGATATCAACCATAGACGCTTCATCTATTATAACCATTTTAGTAGGTAAAGGATTAAACCTATTAAATTCAAAATCACCTTCTCTATCATAGCCTAATAATTTATGGATAGTAGTCGCTTTAAAGCCAGTAGATTCCTCTATTCTTTTTGCGGCCTTTCCAGTTGGAGCGCACAAACTAACAAGTTCTCCTTCATGAGGAGATAATTCTTTAAAACAATATATAATGCATTTTTCTATTGTGGTTTTTCCTGTTCCTGGACCGCCAGTAATAATAGATACGTTATTTAATAGAGCGTTTCTTACCGCATCTTTTTGGTTTTCTTCATAATAGATATCATTTCTTTTTTCAAATTCTTTAATTATTAAATCTATTTCTTCAACATAATGTTTTTCTATATCAGCGTTTTTTAGAGCTTTTAATTTTTTAGCGATATATCTTTCCGCAGAATACACCTTATAATCCTGAACTAAAGAATCTTTTTCAACAATCTTACCTTTTCTTATTGTATTATCTAAACACCTCTCTAAATCAGGCATATCATCAATAGTGAAATTTAAATAATATTTTACCTTTTGTAAAAGCTCATCTTTATATAGATAAGTGTTACCCGTTGTATTTGAATAATCTAAAAGAGTATATGAAATACAAGATTCTATTCTCGCTTCACTCTTTGGATTTATTCCCATATTTAAGGCGATTTTATCCGCTTTTAAAAATGCGATTCCATCGATATCATCAATTAGCTGGTATGGGTTTTCTTGAATAATAGTTAGTGTTTTATCTTTATATAGGTTATATATTCTAAGAGCGAACTTAGGTGATATACCTAAAGAATATAATTTAACTAATATCTCTTCTATCTCAAAATTGTTTATGAGAGTAGTATAGATTATTTCCTTTTTCTTTTCCTTCATAGTAGGAACTTTATCAAGTACATTCATATCTTCTTTTATTAGCTTGATACAATCAGTTCCTAAAGTGTTAACTATGTCTGTAGCCATCTTAACACCTATACCTTTAAACATATCTCCACTTAGGAACTCTATTAGTCCTATTTTAGATGTAGGAAGAACTCTTTCATATGTATCACATTTGAATGTATAACCATATTTCTTGGATTCTGATAGTTCACCTTTAAAGATATAGGTAGATCCAATTTCAAGCGCATAAAAATAACCTGTAACACTACAAGTTGAATAGAATCTAAGTGAATCTTCATCTGTTTCTTCTATATCAATCTTATAGATTCCAAAAGAGTTAGATTCATTTTCAAATACTTTAAATCGGACTTCACCTTTTATATAACTCATACCTAAATTATACATTGAAAACATATATTTTTATTAAAAATATAACCTATAATTTTTTATATGATATAATTTGATTTAGAGGTTTCAAAACAGCATAATTAAACCTATAAAACTATATAAAACTTCTAATTTGTGATATATTTATAATACATTATAAAATTAGGAGTTTTTATTTATGAAATATTATTCATCAAAAACAGTTACTGAAATACTTGGAGTTACAGCTCAAACACTTAGAAATTGGGATAAAGAAGGTAAACTTAAACCATCATATGTAAAATCAAATGGATATAGATATTATTCAGAGGATTCTATTTTATCTTATACTCAAGAAAGAAAAACTAAAAAGAATCTAAATGTTATAGGTTATGCAAGAGTATCCAGTAAAAAACAATCTGATGATTTAGAAAGACAAGTAAATAATCTAAAGACATACTTAGATTCAAAATATAATGATTATGAAATAATAACTGATATAGGCTCAAGTATCGATTATACAAAACCAGGATTAAAAAAACTAATTGAAAAAATAAATAGAAAAGAAGTTGATTTAATAGTAGTTTTATATAAAGATAGATTATTAAGATTTGGATTTGAACTTGTTGAATATTTCGCAGAACTAAATAATGTTAAAATTGAAGTGTTAGAAAAAATAGATAAAAATCAAGATGAGGAATTAATAGAAGACTTAGTTCAAATAACAAAAGTCTTTTCATGTAAACTACAAGGAAAAAGAAAAAATAAGATAAAAGGATTAATAGATGAATTTTCTCAAAAAATAGAAAAAATAATCGATTAAACAAATAATAAATAAAAAGTTTCTCAAAGCTATAAAACTATATAAATAACTTTATTTTAACCTCTTTTTATGGTATAATATAACTATAGAAGGAGGTATTTTTTTATGTATTCTTATAAAGTAATGATTCATCCTAATAATAAACAAGAAACTAAAATAAGACGTACATTAAATAAATGTATTGAATGTAATAATATAATATATGATTATATAGATTCATTTATCAAAAACAATGAAAAAATACCTTCATGTAGTGACGTTAGAAAATGGTTTACAATACAAAAAGGTATTTTAGATAATGAAGCTATTAATAAAAGAAAGAATCTAACTAAAAAAGAAATGAGATCTAATCATTTAGATACATTATTTTATGATGTATCAAATGATGCCTTAAAACAAGAAATTAAAGATACTTATAATTCGTTTATGAGATATTTTAAAAAATTATCCAAATATCCAGTAAAGAAAAAATATAATAATTATAAGAAATCATTTTATGTAGATCCATATAAAATAGAATTTAGTGATAAGAAAGTAAGATTAGAAAAGATAGCTAATAATCAAAAACAAAATAGACAAAAATTAAATTATATCAATTTAGCTGAAAAGGATAGAATACCAACAAGTGTATTATATTATAATCCTAGAGTAATACTTGAAGGAGATAGTTTTTATATAGTAGTATCAGTTAATGATAAGAATATCGCACCAAAAAAGAAAATAGAAACTACTTCTAATATAATAGGTATTGATGTAAATATAAAATCTGTAGTAACATCAGATAATGATGTATATAAAGCTATAACATTTAACGAGTCATATAAAAAAGCATTAAAGAAAGAAAAAAGAGCACAAAAGAAATTATCAAGAAAATACATAAAAACAAAGAATATAAAAAAATCACTTAAAGAATCTAAAAATTATAATAAACAAAGACAAATAAAAAACAAATATACTACAAGAATAAATAATTTAAAGAAATCACATATAGATTACATTGTTACATCTTTAATCAATAAAAGACCAAAAATAATATGTATTGAGGATTTAGATGTTAAAGAAATGAAAGAAAAGGGAACAAGAACATCAAAATATATTTCAAAAGGAATACAACAAAATCCTTTCAGTAAATTTTTAAAAACATTAGAAGATAGATGTAATAATTATGGAATAAAGATAATTAAAGTAGATAGATATTATCCATCTAGTAAAACCTGTAGCAATTGTAATTATAAAAAAGAAGATTTAAAATTAAGTGATAGAACTTTTGTGTGTCCAAATTGTGGACTTAAAATAAATAGAGATTATAACGCCGCAATTAATATAAAAAGGTATGCCTTAGAAAAGCTATTTCATTAGCATAAATTATAATACGCATACGTTCGTGCGAAATTAACGCCTTTGGAGAGTTAATACCAACTAGAAATATAGCTAAAAATGTT
>CALCVH010000065.1 GCA_937907585.1 uncultured Bacillota bacterium
TTCTATTAATGCTGGATGCATGCTTCGCTCTAGTTCATCAACTATTATTACCTTGTTATTTTCAAAAGCTCTTTTTAAAAATGGAGTGAAGCCAAATAACATCTTTGTTCCAGACGATTCATCATAAAAATTTAATTTATAAGATTTTTTATTATCACCATCAACTATTTCATGTTCTACTTGAATATCAACATTTGTAAATTTGAAAGTTCCATTTGTTCTTAAGTTTGGATATACAAAAGAATCAAAAGTTGGATTGTAGATTTCTTTTTCTTCAAATTTTACATCTATATCTTTGATTAGAATATCAGCTTCTTTTAATAGTTTTAAAGTAAATTCTTTTAATCCTGATCTTTCATCTTTATATTCACGTAAGTCATTATCCGCAATATTGTTAAAAGAATCAAAAGTATCTATTGAATTACTAAACCATAAAAAAGCATCTATTGTTTTTTCATAGTTCCAAGTAGTTGCGGTATTTAAAAATAATTTATTTTCTGTATTTCTAGATGCGATTAATTCTAATCTGCTTCTATCTTTAGAAAATTCATAATTATTAGTATTTGTTCTTTTAAAGATATTAGTAGGCTTTTGAGAATAATAAGCATCTAATTCTTCATCATAGATTCTATTTTTATCAGCGCTAAAATAATATCTATATTTAGTATTATTAGATATAAAAATAAATTCAAATTCACTTGGACTATCGATTGTTTTATCATCAAAAAGGAAAGGTTTTAATCCAGCCCATTTAGCGCCAAGAGGAATTAAATTAGAGTTTCTTACCATTAGTATTGCGCATGTAAAAGCTTTAAGCAAATTCGATTTACCTGACGCATTCGCTCCATAGATAGATGTAACCTTTAATATATCGAGGTTATTGATTGTTGCGAAATTATCTGGATTTTCATTTCCGTTGCCTTTTTCCATATATAAAGTTGCTTTAGTTTTAAATGATAAAAAGTTTTTTACACTGAATTCAATTAACATATAGCGCACCACCTCTTGGTTATATTATACATTAATATTACGTTATTTTTAAATTATTTTTTTAATTTTTGTAGATTTATCACAAATATTTAATAAATAATAGTTATATTATAAATATTATATATAATTAATTACTTATATAAATAGTAACTATATATGAAAAATTATGGATTGGAATCAACCCATAATTTATTCTATTCAGTCACTTGTTTTTTTAGTATAATCTTTTCTTTTTAGATACTTTTCAAGTTCATCTGAAGGCATTGGTTTAGCATAGTTATATCCTTGAAGAACTTTGATACCTAATTCATTAGCGTATTTAACTGCTTCTTCATTTTCTACACCTTCCGCAATGATAGTTAAATCTCTATTTTCTTTTTCTGCTATCTCAACTAACATGCTGATGAATTTGCGTTTTAAGAACTCATCAGTTTCAGGATCCATATTGTCTTTATCAAGTTTTACAATATCGATACCTAATTCTTGAATTCTCTTAATACCGTTTAAATCTAAACCATATCCATCAACTGCGATTTTGAATCCAATATCTTTTAAGTTACCTATATTTTTAACTATTACATCATGTTTATCAAAGATTGTAAATTCTGATACTTCTAGGATAACTTCATTAGCGTTAATCTTATATTTCTTTACAATCTTAGAGAAAGATTGAGCGAGGTTCGCATCGCTTAATTGTTTAGGTGATAAGTTTAAAGAGAATCTAAATTCTTCTGATTGGAAATTGAGCTTCTTACAAGCTATATATTCTCTAATTAACTGTTCTAAACCCCATTCGCCAACCCATTTAATATCGCCTGTTTGTTCCATGATATTGATGAACTTATATGGAGATAATAATCCTAGTTCTGGATGGTTCCATCTTAAAAGTCCTTCTACACCAAATACAGTATTGTTTTCACTATTGATAATAGGTTGGAAATAGAGAGTAAATTCTTTATTATCCATACCAGATTTAATCTGTTTATAATACTGCATATTTTGTGATTCTTCAGAACCTTGTTCTGAGTTGTAGACTTTAATTTGGTTTCCACCATTCTTTTTACATATATAATTAGCGATATCTAATGATTCATCTAACTGTTTAACATTTCTACCATGAGCTGGATAATAAACTATCGCAACTGATGCGGTTAAAGTGATGGTAGTTTCACCAAATAATTTGATTGGTTCTCTAACTAATTCTAATAATTTTTGCGCTATTTTAGTTACTACTGGCGCATCATATTCTCCCTTTAAGAAGACTAAGAATTTATCAGTATCAGTTCTAGATAATTCAACACGATTAGGTAGAGCATCTAAAATATGAAGTGCTAGATTACGAGTAATCTTTTCTGCATCATCCTTACCGAATGTTTCTACAAATTCTGTATATTTATCAATATCTATTTGAACAAGTGAAAATTCTTGGTTATTAGAACGATTCATATAAGTAGATATATTAGCGTAAATCTCTCTTTTAGTTTCTAAGCCATCAATGAATGATTCTACTTCTTCTTTATATTTTTTTGATTCTTTTATTACAGCTCTAATAATCAGGAATAATAGTCCAATCATGACTATAGAAATTATTATAGCTAAGAAAGTTTGAAGAGATACATTTTCATCAAAAGATAATATTAAGTTCATAATAGACTACTCTCCTTCCTTAGTCTCAGTTTTAATGTGAGTGTTTTTGATACCGTTATATTTTTCAAGAAGCACAAATACATCATCAGCCTTAACAGGTTTAGAAATATAATATCCTTGAATAATATCACAGCCCATCTTTGATAAAGTATCTTTTTGTTTTTCGTTTTCTACACCTTCACATATTAGGTTTAAGTTGAGTGATTGACCCATCTTAACAATATTAGAAACGATGATTCTAGTAACCTTATCACTTATCATATATTTAGTAAATTCCTTATCAATCTTGATTGTATTGACAGGTAAATCTTTTAAGTAAAGCATTGATGAATAACCGATACCGAAGTCATCAAGGTGAATTGCGATACCTTTTTCTCTTAATAATCTCAATTTCGCAATCATTAGATCACGGTTTTCCATAAGGAATGTTTCGGTGATTTCTATCGCGATTGCGCCTGGCGCAACTTTAAATTCATCAACTAATTTAAGTATTTCATTAACGAAACCAGCTTGAAGTAATTGAACTGGAGAAACGTTTAATGAAATAGATATTCCTTGGCCTTCAATCTCTTTAGTGAACGCAAATACTTTTCTATTAATTAGTTTCGCAAGTTCAATAATTAAACCATTCTTTTCAGCTATAGTTACATAGTGTTCTGGCGATTCATTAATATATTTTGGATCATTCCATCTAAGCAATGCTTCAAATCCAACTATCTTGTTTTTGCTTGAAGAGAATTGAGGTTGGTAATACATTTCAAATTCATCGTTCTCAATAGCTCTTTTTAGTTCCTGTTCCATGACTTGGTCACGAGATAAGGCAATTGATAATTCAGCGTTATATAAACTAACCTTAGATAGTCTTGATGATATAGATCTTGATAACGCTTTAGCGGCGTAATCATATAATTCTCTTGATGTTGATCTTCTCTTTAAATCATCAGTTAAATTAACAATACCAATCTTAGGTGTTATTTGAACGTTAAATTCTTCTTTGATTCTTAGTGGTTCACTTAGTTTATCAATAGCGATCTTTGACCAAGATACTATTTCATTAAAGTTAGTGAATTCTTTAAATAGTACATAGAACTGAGATGTACGAATATTGAATACTTGATAATTACCACTAACCTTTTCTTTACAAGTAAAATCTATAGTTTCAGCCATTCTTCTTAAAAGATTATTCGCTGATTCAAAACCATAGATATTGTTTACTTTAGCGAATTCTAGAATGTCTATTGCGGCTAACGCAATATTCATTGAATAATATGTAGATTCACCTATTAAATCAGATAATACATTATTTAATTGGTTACCATTTGGTAAAGATGTTACGTTATTAAATAGAGCGATACGTTCATTCTTTTGTTTAACAAGTTCTTCTTTAGTAACATCGTTACCAATTAGAATGAATCTAGTAATTAATCTATTTGGCACAAAGTGTACATAGATAAATTCATCTTTATCTTTCTTTTTAAATTTAATAGTAAAAGGTATCTGTCTTTTAATTAGTGTTGCGATATCTATCTGTAAGTTTTCAAATGGGAAGTCTCCAATATTTTTATAGTTTTCAAAACCTTCTATACTTCTTTTACATGATTTATTCGCTTTTAAAATCTTTCCTTTAGGATTGATTTTAATAACGAATGGTCTAATAAAGAATGTAAGTTGAGCTTTAGAAATATCTTCTTCCTGTTTGAATACAGAATAACTAAATAGAATGAACACTAATATGAATACTACAAATACACAGATAGATAAAACAATTAGAGTATTAACTAAGTATGTATTTTGTTCAATCACTTCATCATAGCCAAATATAGTTGCGAAGAATAGATAATCATTGTGATTAGATAGTACTGGAGAATATGTGAAGAATGATTTTTCTCCTAACAACTTAATAACATCTGAGCCAGATTCTTTTCTATCTAAAGATTCATTTAAGTTATTATAGTTATATAGATTATCATATCTTTGAATCGCATCTATATATAATAGTTTAACAGCTGAATATTTATCTGACGCGCTACCAACATATCCATGTTTTTCAAAAAGCATATATGAACCATTCTTTAATGAATCTACTTCTTTTAAAGTATTATTTAGATATTCAATACTATCGAAATAAATGAAGTAGTTATCAAACATAAAGAATGTATATTGGTTATTATCACTATTTTCTTTAGCGATATATGATGGTCTAAAGAAAGATATTTCTTCAGTGTAGAAACCATAGGTTTCAACACCATCAACGAATTCATATCTATCTAAGCCAAAATATACGCCAGTAGTATCATAATATCCTCTATAAATATTAGATGTTATTCCAAGAGCTTCTTTGATTGCGATAAAACCATCACTGATGGTTGAATAAGTATAGTTATTTGTAGTAATAATTTCTTTTACTTCATCATAGTCATATGAAACATCTAAGCTAACTCTAGTAGCGATAGCTTCATTTTGACTTATTAGTTGTACTTCACATTTATTTTCCATGTATTTACCAGTTAAGTAAATATAAGAAACAGTAAACATTCCTAATACAAGCACAGAAATTATTAATAAATATATTAGCAATCTAAGAAATTTTTTCATTTGAGCCTCTTGTTAGTTACAAAAGTAATAATAATTAAATAACTTGATATGGGTTACCTTTTGTAAGCAATATTTGTTTTAAAGCACGAGTTTCATATTCGTTTGCTTTTATAGTTAATTGTTTAGTACATCTTCCACCATTTATTACTCTTAAATAAGTAGTAGATTTAGGTACTATACCAATCTTTTTAAGAAGTGGTAAATCAATTACATAACTTGATTTGAATGCGGCTGATAATTCACCAATAGTTATTGAATATATAGATGTTTTATTAATATCAGTTAATGATTTTTCATGAAGCATAGCGAGTCTCGCCATTTCATCATTTAATCCATTAACATTATTAACATCCGCAGTCTTTAAGAATCCATCTTTATTGAATCCTAATGATAATAATTTTTCTTCTGAATTTTCAGTTAGATATCCTTCAAAATCAAATTCAGTAAAGTCTGGAGTATGAGATACATTAAACTTTTCAACAATATCATTAATTAATTCTTTACCTAATGATAGAGTCTTTTTATTGTTGATTTTGAACATGTATTTAACTCTTTGATATCCATAATTATTACTATAATTAATTAATGAATATTTAGCTTTACATTCACTTTCTTCTAAGTTCACATAAAGACGTAAAGCTCTATCAAATAAAGTAATTCTGATTGCGAGTTCATTAGATGCGAAGAATTCTTCACATCTTCTACCACATTTTCTCTTGAATCCATAATCATCAAGAATATTTCTGATATCAGAATATGCTTTCTTAATGAATTGGTTAGATATTAATAATTCTTGTTTCCAGTTATCTTCTAGATAATCTATTTTCTTAGCTTCTTTAAGTGATTCACCGATATGTTTTTCAAATGGTTCATCATCTATAGATCTAGTAACATTATCTTTATCTTCATCATTTTCATCTTCTTGTGCTTCTTTAGGTTCTTCATCTAAAGTTTCTTCAGTTTTAGTATCATAAGATGGAACGATATCTAAAGCTTCACTAGCGTCTAATTTTTCTTCATTTTCATCACTAGTGTTATTATCATTATCTAATGGGTCAGCGAGTTCATCTTCATTGATTTCTGATACCTTTTCAGGTTCTTCTGCAGTGTAGATATCATCTTCTGTAACTTCCTCAGCTGGTTCAGCATCTTCCTGAGTTTCCTCTTGAACCATTTCATCAGATGGGGTTTCATCT
>CALCVH010000066.1 GCA_937907585.1 uncultured Bacillota bacterium
TCAAATAAATCTTTTGAACAAGTTATAGCCATTTTGATTGATTCAGCTAGACCTGAATAGAATTCTTTGTCATCTAGAGTCGATAATAGATCTGGATCAATTAATACAAAATTAGGTGAATAGAATGAACCAACTATATTTTTTATTCCATTATAATTGACTCCAGTTTTACCACCTATTGATGAATCTACCATTGATAATAGTGATGTAGGAATATTTACAAAATCAATCCCTCTATTATAGATAGATGCACTAAATCCAGCGATATCTCCACTTACACCACCACCTAATCCAATTATTAAATCATATCTATCAAATGAATTAAGAGTTAGAATAGATAATATTTCTTTTAAAGTGTCAATTGACTTATTTGTTTCACCTTCATTAAATCTATAAATAAATGGTTTAGATATTTGATTAGATACTTTATCTATATATTCATTTGGAATATGATCATCACTTACAATCAAGACTTTTCTATTTAAATTTATATATTTATTTAAATCTTTTAATGAATCTCTTTTTATAATGATTTCATATATTCCTCTAGATGAATTAACTGATAATCTATCTTCATTATCAAACATACTGTTTTGTAATCTTTTAGAGATATTCATATTTGTTTTAATAAATTCTTTATAGTATGTTTTATATAATGAATTATCAATATATTTTAGATTCTTATCTATAACTTCTTTTTCTCTAGATTTATCTAGAATATTAATATTATTTAATTTCTTATACTCAGCGATTTTTATAGATAAATCTAATCTTTTAGTGAATAATTCAGCCATTTCTTTATCTATAGAATCGATACCTTTTCTTAAATCATTTATATCCATATTAACATTCCTTCGATTCTTTAAATAATTTTTTAAATTGAGGTATTGAATTAATTATTTGTTCCTTTTTAACACAGTAAGCAATTCTAAAATAACCAGCTTTACCAAATGTTTTAGTTGGGACGATTAATATCTCATGTTTAATCGCTAAGTCATAGAATTTATCATAATCAGCTATAGGAGATTTAATTAACATATAAAAAGCTCCAGATGGGTATATACAATCATATCCAATTTCTTTTAAAGAATTGTATAGAATATTTCTATTTTCATTGTATTCATCAATATTAACACTCATATTTAAAGCGAAAGATAATGAATGTTGAAATAGAGACGGAGCGTTTATATATCCTAACATTCTTGCGCTACCTTTAAACGCATTAAATAGTTCATATTTATATTCTGCATTAGGTGACACAATTAAATAACCTATTCTTTCGCCTGGTAAAGATAACACTTTTGATAATGAATAAGTGATAATTACATTGTTATAATATTTTGTTAAGAATGGGTATTTTATATTGTCGTATATTAATTCTCTATAAGGTTCATCGCTTATTATATAGATTGGATGATTATATTTCTTTTCTTTATTCATTAATAATTGAGATATAGATTGAATCATTTTTTCATCATATACTACTCCTGATGGATTGTTTGGAGAGTTAATGATAATTGCTTTAGTATGTTCATTTATTTTTTTATCTAAATCTACTAAATCAGGCATCATATATTCATCAGTATTAACTTCAATCATTTTTGATCCAGCATTTCTAACGAACACTTTATAATCAGGAAAATAAGGGCTAAACACAATAAATTCATCATCATCTGATTCTGATAATGATTTAATTGATATAGATAATCCGCTCGCAGATCCACAAATTAAAAATACTAGGTCTTTATCTAATGAAACACCATATTTATTTTTAATAGATTCTACTACACTATTTCTCGCAATTTCATCTCCAATGGCGCTTGTATAAGAGTGAATGTTATCTTTATCTAGTAATTCTTTTAATTTATCGTTGAATTCTTTTGGAGGATTGATAATTGGATTTCCAATAGAAAAATCAAAAACATTATCTTCACCAATCTGTTTTTTTCTTAATTTACCATATTCAAATAATTCTCTAATACTAGATGGAGCTAGTCCAAATTCTAATGAATCTTTGTTAAACACTAGATAAATACCTCATATATGAATATATTCATATTATAAGGTATTTTGTCTCAAAAACCAAATATTATCGATAAATAATAACTATTCTATAATAAAAAGAGGTTTGAACCTCTTTATTATGATTATGCATTTTGTGGTTGTTTATCTTCTTTTGATTTAGTGGCTTTTTTAAGTTCTACTTCTGCTTCATCTATCAGTTCTTTAACATCATCTATTGTATCAAGTTCAATAGAATCTAAGATATATTGAAGTTTGTATTCTTTAAGCAAGAACTTTTTAGTTTGGAATCCAATTATAGATGTTAAAGTGAGATTCGCAACCCCTTGTAAAGCTGAATTAGTTAGTGTTGAAATCGCTTCACCAAGAAGTGGAACTGATTTAACTGCACCTTTAGCGAAAGATTTAACTAAAGATCCACCAACATCAAAATTGTTTATTCCATATGCAGCAATTGATGATGCGAGAACCGATCTATATATCTTTAACATTTGCGCATCGCTTGGTCTAAAGCCATATAAGAATACGATATCTTTAATTAGTTGAAGGTTGATAGTTAGTACTATTATAGTATCGATTTGTGGAGATTGATTTACCGCAGTAGTTAGCCCAGATTTGATTGCGGATTTCAATATTATTTGTTTCGCTTTATCGTTAATTTCATTATGATATAAATCATTTAAAATGTTTTTAGTTGCTTCATCGTCATCGGATATTTTAGCTGTTTCTAATAGTTCGATCTTATCAGATGGATACCAACTTACACCATCTACACTATTTGTTAATTCTATCATCTTAAGAGCGAGTTCTCTTCTTAATTCTTTATTATGCTTTTTAGCCGCTCTAGCGTTTTTAGAATTAACATTTACTTCAAATGATTTTAAACTAGTTATTCTTACAATAGGTATCACATATATGATAACGAATATTAAAACAAATAACCCCATCGATATGTATCCTGCATATTTATTGTAGTCATAAATTTTTAAAGCTAATAGCGCTAACATGATTAATAGAATTAGGCCTATTGCACCTAAAAATAACACAGTAAATATTTTTATTCTTTTAGAATTAACACCTGTAGAATATTTCTTTTCATATTCATAAATAGTCATTTTAGGTTGTTTATTTTCCATTTTAACTCTCCTTTATTTCATCATAGAATTCATCTAAAAACTTTTTCATAAATTCTATTCTTTTATATCCAATTTTCTTTGATACTTCAAAGTTCATTAAATCACCTAATTTTAGTAATTTTTCATAAAAATGATTGATGGTAGTTTGATTATCATTATGATATTCATCTATACTTAAATCTTCTCTTGGCTTAGTTCCTTCATCATACATCATTCTATTATGTGCGCCACCATATTCAAATGTTCTAGCAATTCCAATTGCGCCTAACGCATCTAATCTATCCGCATCTTGAACTATTTTACCTTCAATAGTTTTTGGAATAGTTTTACCATTGCCTTTAAATGAAATATCATTAATATCTTCAATTATAGAATCATCTAATAACTCATATTTAGATAATATATATCGAGCGTTATCATTATTAATAGTATTAAATATTTTAGGATCATCTGCGTCATGAAGAAGCGCTATTAATTTGACTCTTTTTAAATCACATTCAATAGATTTTGCGATATCTAAACTATTATATAAAACTCTTAACGTGTGCTTTAAATCATGTCCCGAATGAATATTTGAATATAGTTCCTTTAGATCTTGAATGATGTTTTGAATCTTGAATTCATCTTTAATTTTACTAAACAATAATGTGTCAGCGTACGCAAAATCATAATTATATAATTCGTCTATTTCTACATATTTTGATTCATAATGATTATTTAAATGTAGATTCCCATTTGTAATTCTACATAAGTATGCATGAAGATGTATATTTAAATCTATATTATCTATATCTTTCTTATATTCGTGATAAACTGAACCAATATAACTATCTACTCTTATATCAACATTTAATTCTTCTTTTATTTCTCTTTTTATCGCAGAAGCTAATGATTCATTCTTTTCTTTCTTTCCGCCAGGAAATTCATATTTAGAATCTAAAAGTTTATCCTTTCTTTTACAGATGAGGATTTCATTTTTATCATTTAATATTACAGCGGATACAACTTCTAAATAATTCATATTAATATTTTATATTAATTTGTTGATAAGTGTCTACTATTTTATTGAATTTAGATACTTTAATATCATATTATTTGAAAAAAAGTATTAATAGTACTACCATAAATATGTGAGAGGAATTATGACTAAATATACGATTAAACTAGATGGAATGATGTGCGGAATGTGTGAAGCACACGTAAATGATGTGATAAGAAAATCAACAAATAATAATGTTAAGAAATTAAAATCAGATCACATAAAGAACACTTCTACTTTTGTATCACAAGATATAAATATCGATGATG
>CALCVH010000067.1 GCA_937907585.1 uncultured Bacillota bacterium
CTTCAACATTTAATGATTTTAAAACTTGGATGGAACAAAATTCTAACAATGTTATTTCTGTGATATATTATGATTATTCAAGTGGTAACGCTTATAGTAAAAATGTAATATTTAATATTGATTCAGATGTCTATAAATATATCAATTCAGAAGGATCATTTGATAATGTTGCATTAGCAGATTCTAGTATAGATGAACCAGATATTATTAAAGTTTATTATAAATAGGAGTAAATAACTATGAAAGCATATATTGCTTTGAATAAAGACAATACTATTAGGAAATTTGTCGAAATAACTGAAATACACTCAGTAGAAGCTCCTAAAGAATATTTCTACGAATTAGACAAAGACTATAAAAATGTCATCCCTTTTAAATTCAAATTAGAAAAGACCGATGATGAAGGAATCTATAAGTTAGTCGAATTAGAAGAATTCTCTCCTCTTAAGAAAGAAAGAGATGAAAAAATAGCAAAAAAGAGAGAAGAATTAAGTAGACAAGTTTCTTTAAAAAATGAGCTATCTACTCTTAAAGATTGGTTTGAAAAATACGATATGCAAGTTAAACAATACGAAAGATGTGTGCGTCTAGGTATTACTTGTGATTTACATATTGATAATATTGTCTATAACTCAATTACTGATTTAGACAATCAAGCAAAAGTTTATCAAGAAAGGCTAGCTGAAATTAGAAAGTGGTTATATGAAATTATTTAATTCTAAAGATGATAAACTCTATTTGAGTAAAACTCAGTGGAGTAAAATTTTCTTTGCGCTTACTTGGATGATGCTTTTGTTATATACAATAGCGATGATTTGCTCTTTGTGCGGTAGCAAATATTTTATTGTTAATTATCAAAATCAACAATTAGACAATATTGAGAAGTTTCTAACCGAATATAAAATCTTACCATTATTAAATTGGATTTTTACAACAATAGAATTTTGCATTATTATTTCTTTCATTTTAAAGAAATTTCCTAAGTGGTATTATGTATTGACTTTCTATGCTATCGCTATGATAGTGTCAGCAACACTTCCACAAACGCCGATAATTTTTTATCAGATTTACCCCTTTGCATTTTATTTAATTATTCCGATTATTGAACAATTAATTTTTGACAAGAGAGTTGATATTAAAGTTTACTCTTTTTCTTTGTTAAGATTAATCTTTGCTACTGTGGTTTCGTATTTATTACAAGTCATGTTATACGCAATAAAGAACGGTAATTTTTCTTTCAACAATAATATTCAAACAATTTCTAGTGCGTTTATATACGCAATCGAATATGATATTGCCTTATCGATAATGCTATTTTCAGCATTACTTTTCTATAAGGAGAAAGGAGACAGCAATTTATGGGAGACGTTCCTCAAAGTTGGTGGATTTTCCCGAACATCGAAGAAGCAATCGCAGACATTGAGTTCTCGGAAGAATCTAACGAAAACACAAATAAGTAAGATTCGTAGACTCTATATTAGAGTTTATCTTACTCAATTAGGTGCATTTCTTCTTTTAATGGTTTTGCCTTTTCTACTAGGCAAAGTATTTGAGTTCTTAGTTATGTATTTCGCTTTTGCAATAGTGAGATATATTCTAGGCTTTAATTATTCGCTCCATTACAAAAAAGAGACCACTTGTATTACTGTTGGCGCAGTTGTTTTCGGTATTCTCGCACTTGCTGTTCCTTTCTTTACTGTTGTTATTATTATTGCAATACTTTTAGGCGTTGGTTTAGCAATATTATTACACTTGTCTTATCGATACAAAGGTATGTTCTTATTCTCTCAAATTTCTAAGCCAGACAAATTCGCATTATTATATACTTACTTTGATGGAAATATTGAATCGATTTATGTCAAGAAGATGTGCGTTCATAAAGGTTTAAATCAATTACAAATTGAAATCATCGTTGATTTTATAGAAGGCAATAAAATTAGTTATATTGCTCATAAATATAATTATTCTCAACGAATGATAATATATAAATTAGACGAAGCAATAGATAAATTAATTCATTAAAAATATTGCATATATGCAATGACTCCAAATGAGTCATTTTTTATATATTGAAATTAGGAATAGCAAGTGCTATGCGCCAGCAGTATTTTGCTAAGAAAGGAAATTTCAATATGCCTTACGATTATAATTACTCTTATAACCCTTATGGTAGTTTTCAACAACCCAGACAAAACACTTATGCGTTTGTAAATGGTATAGAAGGAGCAAAATCTTTTATCTTGCAACCTAACCAAACTGTCTTATTAATGGATAGCGAGCAACCCGTTTGTTACATGAAACAAGCAAATGGGCTAGGACAAAGCACTCTTAGATATTTTAAACTTACGGAAGTTAACGAAGCTGATATTCGTGGTAATAATAACATTCAAGCAGTTAAGCAAGACTTTGTTTCTAAAAGCGAATTTGATGAGCTATGTAAAAAGTTTGAGAAGTTAAGCAAGAAGTTGGAGGTAAAGAAAGATGAGTAACCCGTTTAATTCTTTAAACCCAATGAATCAAATGAATATGGGTGCAATACAAAATGCCTATCAAATGCTTATGAATGCACAAAACCCCATGCAGTTATTTATGCGTATGGCGCAACAAAACCCACAATTACAACCTGTTGCAAATATGCTTAGAAATGGCGCTAATCCTCAAGCACTTTTTAATCAAATGTGCCAACAGCGAGGCATTAATCCGCAACAATTTTTAAATACTATTACAAAGCAGAATAAATAACATTTTCTAGAGATGTTTATTTATAAAAGAAAGGAGATTTGACGATGGAAGGCACAGGAATTACTCCAGTAATGGACGTGAATCGCAACTATGGTTATGGTGATGGTTTCGGTTTTGGTGGTGGTAGTGGTTTATGGCTCTTTGCTATCTTAGCTCTAATGTGGGGTGGAAACGGCTTATTTGGTGGAAATCAATTAGGCTATAGAGCCGCCACCGCGGAAGATGTTAGTAATGGCTTTAACTTCTCTGAGCTCCAACAAGAAACTCGTGACATCTTAGGTGCTATCTCTAGCGATACCGCTTCTACTATTGCTGCTGTTGAGCGTGTAGGTGCAGGACTAACTACTGATATTCACGATGTTGCTATGGCTCTTGCTGACACTAAAGCCCATCAACAGGAGTGTTGCTGCAATATTTTAAGAGCTGTCGATGGTGTTAACTATAACGGTGCTTTAAATACCGCTGCGATCAACGCTAATACAACCGCGCAAGTTCAAAAAGTCTTAGACGCTATTTCTGCTAATAAGATTGAAGACTTGCAAAACAAAGTTAATAAGCTCGAGTTAGCTCAAGCTGTTAACGGAGTTGTTAGATACCCTAGTTCTACTGCATACAATGCTGGCTTTAACCCGTTTTGTGGTTGCAACTGCGGTAACGGAAACATTTAATAGTCATATTGACAAGACAAACAGTCACTTAGGCGAGAAAGCCAGATGTTTTCAATAGGCTATTTTGTGTTTCGCACAAGATAGTCTTTTATTTATGAAAGGACAAATATATGTGCAATAATAGTTTAATTTATATGATTACTCCTACAACCACAGCTGTTACAAGTGGCGGAGTATTACCCTTATCAACTATCGCTAGAAGAAGAGGGAAAAGCATTTCTTCAGAAACCGATAGCGTTCTCTTAAGCGCTCCTGGTTACTACAAGATTAATGCGTGTGTAACATTTAGCGCACCTGCACCTGGTGTAGTTACAATTAGACTTGCAAAAGATGGGGTGGCCGTTCCTGGTATAACAGGTTCTGACACAATAACAGTAGCAACAACTGAATTAAGAACAATCTCAATTAGTGGTATTGTTAGAGTCTCTTGTTGTGGAGATTCGTCTAGTCTTTCATTAATCAATAGTGGTATTGCTATAACTGCGACTAACATTTCTTTTGATGTCGAGTATCTTGATTAATTATGCACACACGAATAATTGAAGACGCGAATTTAGAGCAATTAAAAGACTTCGCTCACTATTCTTTAGGAATGGTTAAGCGCATAGACGAAGACGTTTACAAAGATATCGAAATGTATCTCTATAAGGAAGTTTACGGTTGCCATTTTACAAAGTGGTTATTAGATAAGGCACTAAGTGAAATGATGAACGAAGATGGATCTATAGGCGGACATTGGACTATCGAACAAACAACTTCAGTTGCTAAAAACAACAATATAGAGTTTAACCATTTCAACGAGTATGATTTCAACTACACAATGAATTATGTACTCGGACTATTATGGAGCGGTTTCTAACGATGTATCATCGTATCTAAAACTAGCGAGAAAGTTCTTAGAAGATAAAGATTCAAATTCAGGTAAGGCACTTAAATATTATCTAGCGATGAAATAAAAAAAGTGAGGCACTTAATTGTGCCTCTTTTGATTACGATATGTAATCGTGAAATTTTTAGGCTTTTAATTATATAAAATATAAAAAATGCGTGATAAAAATAGTGTGAAATTTTAGTGTGAAAAAGTAGTGTTTTGTCTAATTTTGGAAAATCTTGAACTTAAAAAAGTGGCTTAAATACTAAATTATTTGTTTTTGGAAATATACAAATAATTCTCTCTGGCCGCACCACTTATTAAAAAAGCCCTATTTATTGGGCTTTTTTAAATTAATAGTGTGAAAAATAGTGTGAAAATTAGTGTGATGACAAGCTATTCATGAGTTCTTCATCGCTCTGTTCAAACAAGTGTGAATAGGTATCTAAAGTTTGTTGAGGACTGGCATGTCGCATGTGTTTTGACACCAAAAGCGGAGACCAACCTGCATCAATAGCTCGAGAAGCAAACGAGTGTCTAAGTCCGTGAATAGTGATGTGCTTAACATTTGCGAGCTCAATATGTTCGTCCATTACACGCCTTATACTTGTACGAGAAGTTTTCTTAACAAAAAACACAAAGTCTTTATCTTGTCCGATTTCTTTTTCTTTTAACCATATTAATTCTTCCACGATGGATTTAGGCAAAGTGATCGTTGCTTGGGAAGCGAGATTTTTAGTGGTGGAAATTTGACCGCTAAAATCGATTGTTCTTTGAATAGTCATCTTGTTAGTGGCTAAATTAATATCTTGCCATTGTAAGCCTAACAATTCGCCTACACGTAGAGCGCCATAATACGCAACGTCAAATAATACCTTCCATGCGTGAGAAGTTTCTTCATCGTTGCTAAAAGTCTTGATAAAGTTCTCATATTCAGTAGGTGTCCAAAAGTTATCTTTACTCGCAACACTCTTTACTTCGTTCCTAGTAGTAAGATGAGTTAAAATTTTGCTAGACTTATATTCAAACTCTTGTGAGATATGTTCGAGCTTGCTTGAGTATTCAATAAGGTTTTTAAGCGTTGTGAGAATACGGTTCTTGCGTTTGGCTGAAATATCTTTTAGAGCGGAAATCTTTCTCCTAAAGGCTGTAATGCTTTCTATCGTGAGTGCTTTATCTATCGACAAATTATTTATGAAGTTTGGTTTAATATATTTGTTAACTACTAACTCGTATCCGTAAGCAGTTTGCTTTTTTAAAGTGCCATAGAGTTCTTGAACGAAAGCGTCACACTCGCTTGAAAAAGATTCAGGGCGAGAAATCGTGCTTTTATCAATGGCTTCGATTTTTTGAATAATCATAAACTCAAAGTTCTGTAAAGTCTTCTTTTGTTCTTTCTTTGATAAATCGGAAATATCAAAACCTATCACTTTATTAAAGAGTTCCATTTTCTGAATACGCTTAGTTTTGTAATTCCCGAAACTGTCTTTGTATTGATAACTGATAACATAATGTTTTGCTTGTTTATCATAATATACACACATTTGATTAATCTCCTTAAAAATGTTAAAATTATAAAGTATCGTTGATATGTATGTTTTACTTGCGAGGTGTCACATACGTGTCTCTTGTTACGTGCACGGGTAAATAACTCGTGCATTTTTTCTTATTTTGAGTTGAAAGCTGAATATTTTCTCGGTATGTAATTGTTATCGATGTTGATATAATTGTCAGAGTTTTCTTTTGAAAATTCGTTACCAGTAATTGCGGAATATTCTTTCTTTGCAAACTCAAGAATTTGTAGTCTAGCCCTGCCATTATCGGCAAGTAATGTTTGGTAGTCTTTTAAATCTTTTGATATTGCGATTAATTCTCGATTTATATCATCTTCTAAAAAACTATCTATAGAATTTAGAGCTCCATATCTTATACGTTCATTAGTGCGTTTAATGATATCGGCGTTTGCAAGTTCTTTTGCTCTTCTCACCATTTTGTGGGTGATCGTGTAATCTCCTATTCTAACTGGTGGATATAACTCAATGTAATGAATTATTAATTGATTTTGGGAAAGGTAATTTGAATATTGTTCATCGTTCAATAAGATTGTCCCGCCTGAATATTCAACATAAACACCCATATCACTCGCTTTAGTGAGATAGTCACCAGTGCAACCGAAGTAATAATTTAATACTTTATTGTATTTCGGAAGAATGGTTCTTCTACCCAGCGCCAGAGAAATAACAGTGGAACTAGGAATACCAACTTGACTTGCTAATTTTCGTAATGACAATTTGCTACATGTATTAGTAATTTCACGTATTCGATTAGAATTCCTTTTACGCTTGATAAGTTCTTTTTCGTCCATAAATTCTGCTCCTTTCTACCTTATATTATATGTTTCAATGACTTTTTGTCAATAATTCACGGAAAAAGTTTTTTCAAAAAAACTAATTTTACTCTTGTATTTGATTACGATTTGTCATAACATATAAGCAAGAAAGGAGTTTTCAATGGAGCATAAGAACTTATTGATTGACCGCTCTAAATTAGAAAAGGTTATTAGAGATGATAGATACTCTATTAATACTTTTGCTAAAGAAGTGTTAAAGACTAGCGGTAGCAATTTGGCTAAGAAGCTACATGGCAATACTAGATTTACCGAAGAAGAAATCTACAAGTTGTTTTGTTACTACAAGCCTAATTTAATTATGGTTGATTTATCTATCAAAAAATAAAGAAAGGAGAGAGTATGACACAAGAAAGATATATCGGACTTCTTTGTAAACCGTTTCTTAACAATAAGGAAGTTTGCGAAATACTTGGTATTAGCAAGTCTGGCGCTTATGAAGTTATGAACGTTTGTCGAAAGAAGTTTAATGGTGCGATTGTTCTTCGCCCATCTGATATATTGACTGAATCGCTGATGAATTATTTAGGGACTACAACAAAAAAAGAACTAGATAGGATAACAATTAGTCGTGAAGTATAAGAAGATTCATTTAAAATCGCATAGTGATTGGTTAAAACATCGTGTTATAGGTGGTAGTGACGCAGCGGCCATTATCAACCTAAACCCATACAAAACTAACTTGGATGTTTATAAAAAATTAGTCGGCGAATTAGTCGAAAAGGATATTTCAAACAATGAGTTTGTCAAGTATGGAAAAGAAGCTGAAGAACATATTAGAGCATTATTCACACTAGCGCACAAAGAATATCAAGTTATTAAACCTAAAACGATTGAAGAAGATGGTTATATAGAAATGCTCGTTAGGAAAGATAAGCCTTATATGACAGCTACTTTAGACGGAGAATTAATCAATCTAGAAACACAAGAACAGGGAATTCTTGAAATCAAAACTGCTAGTATTAGTTCTCACGATAAGCGTGAGATGTGGGAAAATCGAGTGCCACAAAATTATTATTGCCAACTGTTGCATTATTTCGCGGTCAAAGAAGATGCTACTTTCGCAATATTGGTTGCAGAACTCACTTTTCACGGGAGAGATAATAGCGATTATGTTTTAAGAAAATACTACTACTTTGACAGGAAAGATATTCAAGAAGATATCGATTACTTAGAGCAAGAAGAGACTAAATTCTATGAAGATTACGTGTCAAAGAAGCAAGAGCCTGTATTAGTCTACAAATTTTAGGAGAAACAAAATGGAAGAAGAAAAATTAATTACTATAGACTTAAAGTCTGAGAACAATTACACAATCGCAAATTACGATGAATTAAAAAACGAAATCATTAATATTTGCGGTAAATACGATCAGGTGGAAATCAACGCCACAAATTATTACGAAATCAAGCAATATAAAGCGAAACTTAACAATCTTGAAGATAAGTTAGCAAGTATTAAAAGTGAGCTGAGAAATAAAGCGTTAGCTCCGCTTGAAAAGGGCATGAAGCAAATTGATGAATTAAGAAGTTATATCAAAGTCGCTTCAAATAAACTGAATGATAGTGTTAAAGAAATTGACGCTAGAGCTGATAAAGAAAAGCGTGAGACTATCTCTGATTATTATTTAGCTAAAAAATGTCCTGTTAACTTTAAATATATCTGGGAAGATAAATGGTTAAACAAGACTTCACAACTCGAAGAAATCTATCAAAAGATTGACACTAAAGTTGACAAAATTAATGACGACTTAAAAGTTATTAAGAAGTTAGGCAAGAGCAAAGAAGATATTAAGTTTATCACTTACCTATATTGCGAATGGAACTTACCTGTCGCAGAATGCGTAAATCAATTGGAAATATTTCATCACAATTGCAGAAAAAAATCTAAAGTTGTCGAAGCTAAAGAAGATAAAATCAAAGGTATATTTACAATTGAGGCAACTCGCGAACAACTTAATGACTTATTAGATTATATGGTAGACAGTAATATACATATTATCGAAAGTAAGAAGATTATTTAATCAAAACTAAATTGATGACAAAATGAACTTATGAAAGGAAATTTAAACAAAAATATGGAAAATTCAATTACAAAAGCAAATAACACAATCACTAAAAGCGGAAAACCTAAGTTTTCTGAATTTATCACTAGCAAAGGCATTAAAGCTTCGATTAACAATACACTTCAAAGCGAAACTGCTACAGCTAACTTCATCGGCAATATGATTACTGTTGTTAACAAAAACCCTATTATTAGCGACTGCGATCCTGTGTCTGTAATTGGAGCTGGCTTACAAGCAGAAAAATTACACCTATCTCTATCGCCTGAACTTGGTTATGCGTATTTAATACCCTTCAACGATAAAAAGCATGGAAGAAAACTAGCAGTCTTTATGCTCGGCTATCGTGGTTACATCCAAATGGCTATGAGAACTAATCAATACCGCAATATTGGAGTGCATGAGGTATACGAAGGCGAATACGCTGGCAAAGACAAATTCGGCGAAGCTTGCTTCAATTGGTTAGATAACACCGAAGGAAAAGAAGTCATCGGCTATGTCGCTTACTTCGAAATGCTTAACGGTTTTACTAAATCTGTCTATTGGTCTAAAGAAAAAATCATCAACCACGCTAAGAAGTATTCAAGAACATACGATTCTAGCGATGGACTCTGGAAGAACTCTTTCGACAAAATGGCTAAGAAAACTCTAATAAGAGACTTATTACACAATTGGGGAATGGTCTCGGCTGATTACTTAAACGATGCGTACAAAGCAGATCAAGCGTCAATTGACTTGGAAGGCAACAAAGATTATGTCGACAATCC
>CALCVH010000068.1 GCA_937907585.1 uncultured Bacillota bacterium
ATCATTAGATAATTTAGTTAATAAATCATTTTTAATTAATAAATTTCTATCATTTATACTATATCCATTAATTAAATAGTTCTTTAATATTGATGTAGCCCATCTTCTAAACATAATACCTCTTTTAGAATTTACCCTATAACCTACTGAAATAATTAATTCAAGATCATATAAAGTAACTTGTTTGTCTGAAAAAGGAATTTGCATTTTTTGCAAATTGCTTTTTATTGAGCACTCTCCTTCAGCAAAAATATTTTTAATATGTCTTGAAATAACAGATATATCTCTTTCATATAATTCAGCAATCTGTTCTTGTTTTAACCACACAGTTTCTTCACTTGGTGATACGTTAACATCTAGATTAAATTCACCATCAACAAATTTAATAACTTCATAATTACCGCTAAATATAGGGATATTTTGTTTTATTAATTCATTATCATTCTTTATAATTTCATTTTCTTTTGTTAGGTTTTCTGCCCATTTTAAGAAATTTAAACTTCTAATAGAACCAACTCTATAATTTAATAAATTAAATACATCAAGGTTATAATATGTTGTTGGTTTATCATTATTAGAAAGTCGCATTTTTTGCGACTTACTCGCCTTATCTAGTTCATTTAGTAAGAAGATATTGTTTATATGTTTTAATATTGTTTTATAGTCTCTATCAAATATATAACTCATCTCCTTAGCGTTTAACCATATACTATGATCTTCCTTATTTTGATACACATCTAAACTGAAATCATTATCAATAAACTTTACTACTTCAAAATTGTTTTTCATGTAATAAAAAATCCTCCTATATAATACATACTCAAGAAGTGCTAAAAATAGGAAAAAAATTTGAAAATATTTTTTAAATAGTTAAATTAGAACTCATATAAACAAAAAAGATGGAAATCCATCTTTGAATGTATAACTTATTTTATATATGTTTTATGAAAAATTATAATAAATATGAGTGACATCAAAACTATCACTGTTTACTTCAATTAAAGTTCCACCTAATTTATCTGATCTATAGAAATCGCATGTAGAACTTTTGAGACCATATGTCATTCTAATACCTTCAAATATTACACTAGCGTTATTTTGATGTTCATGCCCTGCGAATATTCCATCGATATATGAATCCACAAACGAATAGAAAGCATCTCCATTTTTATCTATGACTAGATTAGTGTTTTCGTGGAAAGAACCAAAATCTCCATCATCATTTTCTGGTATTACGAATGATTTGATTGTTTTAAGATCATTTACTTTAGTCTGATATTTAATATATACAGCTGTAGTCATCATTGAAGGCATTACATGCAGTCCTACAAATCCTTTTACAGCTACACCATTATTATAGGCTTTAGCTTTTTCTTGAGAATCAACGATAAACTTAACTTGTGATTCATCAATTCCATATAGTGAATTATTATTATCTATTCCATCGACCATTGAACAGCCTTTAGTATCAATCATATAAATTGTTCTGACAAGTTTATCATCAATAAATAAACCTATAGAATAGTTACCATTTCCAGTTAGTTCACTTCTTCTTACAAATAAGCAGTTACTAGCGTTTAAAAATTTGTTAACTTGATAATCTGTTCCAACCTTTGATTCATTATCATGGTTTCCAAATACTGGTGCCCAAGGGATATTATAACTATCCATGTGATTTACTATTGATGTAAAAATAGATCCATCTGAATCATATTTACCATAGATGATATCGCCAGTTAATAGAATTAAATCTGGATTAGTTTCACCAACAACATAATCCATATATTGATAAGCTCTATCATTTAATTCTTCTTCGCTAGTCATGAAAACCTGCGGATCTGTTAACTGTAAAACTTTTAGTGTTTTATTTTTCGTTTTAATACTAAAATCAAGAGGGTATTCAATTTGAACTTGTTCATTTGTGTCGCTTGATGATTTTAACTCATCAATACTACTAGTTGTATTTTGAGAAGTATTATCCGTTTTTGAACATCCAATAATAAATAAAAGCACTAATAATAATTCTAAAAACAATACCCTCTTCATAAGCTTAAAACTCCTATTATTTATTTTTTAAGAATCTATCCAAAGCTCTAGATTTAATTGCGTAATTCAAAATAACTCTAGCGTTTTCTTGTAATTCATATAGTGTAATAGCGTCATGTTTTCCATAATTTTCAAGCAAGCTATTGCCTTTATCATATACATTATAACCAGTTCCACCAGGCATAAGCACATTTATTCCACTTCTTACTCTATATGCATTTCCGCTACACATAGGGAATTCTTTAGAAGTGTAGAACTGCATCCACCAATCTGTCATAACGAGACCAGTAAATCCACACTCATCTCTCAAAAATTCCATTACACTATCAAAGTTATAGTGAGCGTGCACAGAATTGATTAAGTTATAAGATGTCATTATTGAGCTTGGCTTAGAATTCTTTAACATATATTCAAAGTTTCTTAAATAGATTTCTCTTATCGCTTTAACCGATACTCTAGAATCATTTAAGTTTCTATTGAATTCTTGGTTATTACAGAAAAAGTGCTTAGGAGTTGAATAAACGCCAGTTTTTTCTATTCCTCTTATATACGCTGAAGCAGTTAATCCAGATAATAATGGATCTTCAGAAAAATATTCAAAATTTCTTCCGCATAATGGATTTCTATGGATGTTCATCCCTGGAGCTAACACAGTATCAATATCTTTATCTATCGCTTCTAAGCCTTTTAAATATCCTAGTTCTTCTATTAATTCAGTATTGTAAGTTGATGCGAAGAGTGTACCTACAGGTAGAGATGATGAATCATATTTAAGTCTTAGCCCTTGTGGACCATCACATGTTATAATTGGTGGAATTCCTTTTTCTCTTAGTGATTCACTTACTCCGCCGATTGCGCCAGTATTTCCCTTAGTTCCAAGTTTAGAATCACATAATCCTTCTCCGCATGATATTAAACTTAAATCATCCAATGATAATACTGATATAAAATCATCCATAGAGATTTTTCCATCTCTTACATCAACTAACTGTTCACCATGATATTCTTTAGGTTCAATTGGTTCTTTAATTAGTGATAAAGTACGTTCTTTGATTGTTGAGTCAGTAGGTTTTATTCTTTCATATTTAAAGACGCCATCAGAATTTGACATTCTATCAAAGACTTTATCTTCACTTAACGAGAATAGAGGTGTAACTCTTTTAACCACTATATCATTATCATATTTAAATTTATAAATGGACTCAAAATCTATTGAATTATCTGTTAAAAAGAATTCATAAATACCTTTTTCTAAAACATATGAACTATAATTTATAGAATCTTTATCATCATCAAATGATGAAAAATCTTTTAAATCAAATTCCATTTCTATATTAGTTTCTTCATTAGGTTTGAGTTCTTTAGTTTTTTTAAATGATACTAGAACTTTTTCTGCTTTAGAAAGCTTTCCTATAGGCGCAGTTAAATATATTTCTATTACATCTTTAGATGAATATTCACCTATATTTTTAACTAATATATCAAATTTGTATTTAGTGCCTGTCACAGATGTTGATAGTACTTCATTTTTAAATTTAGTATAAGATAGTCCATATCCAAATGGATATAAAATAGAATCTTTATTAAATGTTAAAGAATATCTATAACCAACAAATATATCTTCAGTGTAGTTATTATAATCTTTAGAACCAAAATCTTTTGATGATGGATAATCGTTATAATCTTTTAGGAATTCGTGAGGAAGTCTACCTGATGGAGAAACGCCACTTAATATCTTTCCAAGAGCGTTACCACCTTCCATACCGCCTTGATACGCTAGAATTATAGAATCAAATTTATATTTATATGTAAATGATAAGTCGATCTGGTTTCCTATATTTAGAATTAATATGGTTTTATCAAATTTATTTGTGACTTTTTCTAACATATCGGCTTCAAGATCAGATAAATAATATGAGCCCTTTTCAAGCTTCATATCTTGTCCTTCTCCAGAAGTTCTGCCTATTACTATTATTGCGGTATTTGAAAAATCATAAGCTTTATCAATAGTAGAATTTGATAATTTCATTTCTATTCTACTATTAGGCCACTTAGCCCAATCATCACCAATTATCTTCTCTTGATTCTTGGTTATAAAACTAACATATTCATTAAATAGTTCCATATTGATATCAAAGCCATTATTATATAAGCCTTCTATCACGTTTACTATATGAGGTGGATCGATTTTGCCTGATCCATTCCCGCAATTATAGTATTCAATAGCGCATCTACCAAACACTGATAATTTACTTCCTATTTTTAAAGGTAATGTATTATTATCATTTTTCAATAATACAATTCCTTCCGTTGCGACTTTAAGGCACGCTTCAATCATCTTTTCATTAATTGTGTATTGAGATATTTCATCTCTATTTGTTTTTGGTTCTGTTGGATAAAAATTCATAAAATCACCTTCTTAAATAAATTATACAATATTTTTTTGATTATGCGTCTATATAGTAGTAATTTATTATTCACTTAGAAAATAATATGTATTATAATATTTTTATAATTATGAGTCTAAGAAATAAAACAGTTAAGTATATTAATAATATTTGTCCTAACAAGTTAAATAATAAAACATATGTGGTTACAGGTTCAACTAGTGGCGTAGGCTTAAAAACTATAGAAGAGCTTATTTTTTTAAATGCGAAAGTTATATTTGCAGTAAGAAACATAGAAAAGGCTAGATCTATAATAAATGAACTAAAAAAAGAATATAACGATTTTAATTATCTTATTCTAAAATTAGATTTGTCTAATTTAAAATCAATAGATGAATTTGTCGAATATATTATAAATAATAAAATTGATATTGATGGTTTTATCAATAACGCAGGAATATATAATCATAAATTAGAATACACTTTAGATGGATTTGAATCAAATATAGGAACAAACTATATTGGTACATATTATCTAACAAACAAACTGATTCCATACTTAAAGACTTTAAATCATAGTGTGACACTAATTAATACTACTTCTATTTCTTATAAGTATGCAAAGATTAATTATAATGATTTCTTAGGAACTAATAATTATTCTAAATTTAAATCTTACAGCGAAAGCAAATTATGCATGCTTAAATATTCTTTATATTTATTTAAAGAATTAATTGGCACTAATATTAAAGTATATATGGTGCATCCTGGAATAACATATTCTCCATTAATCATAAAGGCATATAATAAATTTATTGGATTTTTAGTAAAAACGTTTAGGTTTATATTCTTAAAAAGTGAGGATGCGGCTAGAGCTTCAATTTTGTGTATAAGTGGTAAAGCGGTACCTAATAACCTATATGGACCGCATATTTTCTTTGATGTATATGGAAAACCTAAGATAAACAAGATTAAAAAAAGCACATATCAAGATATAGATAAATTAATAGATTATACAGATTATTTAATCGATAAGAAAAAGAACTTTTGAATAATTCCCAAAAGTTCTTTTTCTATAGTTATTAGTTAAATTAATTTCTAAGTCCTATTACAAGCATTTGTTCATTATATGATAGAAAGAATTCACTTCCATCAATTTCGCCTGATAAATATATAGATTCACTGCTTAAATTAGACGCATCTAAAGATGGATACATAGACGCAACACTTTGTGCGTACGCTAAAGCTTCAGCTTCTGTAGCGCTTAATGTAGCTTCTAAGCTTCCATTCATTATTATAACCATTAATCCAGTACCAAAATCAATTTTAGGAAGTTTATTAGCTAGTTCGTTATTAGGCCACTCAGAATAGTTAAGCATTAAATTCAATTCTTCAGGTAAATGTAAGCTTGGCATAGTTGGATTAAAATTAAATTTTGTTACTTCAAATGAAGCGTTACCTTCTTGTCCGTCATAGTTACCAGTAACATCAAATTTTAGAGTGATGCCTAATTCATCATCTACATAAAAATCATATATTAATGTGATGATTGATACAGAGTTATCTAATTGATAATGTGTACATTTTCTACCCGCAACAGTTGTGCTTTCGAGTTTAACTGAATCTTTCTTATATTCATTAAATGTTAATAAATATGAATTGAATACTTCAAATAAACTATCAAATGTAACACCTGAAACTTCTAAACTGTTAGTTGTTAGTTGATATTCAAATTCATTATTTTCATTAGTTGAGAATATATGAGTATTACCATTATCTTTTAATAGTGCTGCGCCACCTTCAGTTGTTTTAACCCATAAGGCATTATCTTTCTTTCCAAGTGTCAATAATGCATATCCTGCTTGTTGTTCAGCTTGGTTAGTGTATTCACCTTTCACTTTTAATTCGATTTCATATCCAGTTAGCTTAGATAAAGAATCGATTTGATTACCAATATTTTGATAGTCAGTATTAACATCACTATCGCTTGTATTATTTTCTTTAGTTGTAATATTTCCAGTAAGAGATGCTAGTTGATCACAGCCAACTAAAAGTAAAGACATAAAACCTAATAATACTAAAAATAATAATTTCTTCATGTTTTTCCTTCCTTTTAAAGTTATTAGATATCATTATTATTTATTAATAATAAAAAAAATCAACATACTTGAGTATGATAATCGCAAAAAAATGAATTTTTATAATGTTTATCATTAATTAATGATTAATTTTTGAATTAATCGGTTATAACCATATCCATTTTAATATCATGTTCATCATTTTCTATATAGTCTATTAAACATTCTTTAAAACATACACCCATTTTAAATGTTGTTTTATCTAAAAGATATCTATCATAATAAGCTTTTCCATATCCTATTCTATAACCTCTTTTATCGAAGACTATACCAGGAATAATTATTAAATCTATAGAAAATGATTTTATATTGGTATTTGGCTCTTCAATACCATATTTAGATATATTACTTAAATCATTAATGTTTTCAATTTTATAAAACTCTATTGAATAATCATCCAATACTTTAGGTAAATATACTTCTTTTTCATTGTTTAATGAATCTATAATCAATTCATCAATATCTACTTCGCTACCAATATGCTTAAAGAAGCCAACTGATTTGGCCTCTTTAAACTCTTTAGTATTTTTAATAATATCAACTATTTTATTTGATTTTATATCTCTATTTGATAAATTGTTTCTAATAAAAAGGTATTCTTTTCTCAAGGATTTTTTATTACATTGGTCCATGATCTTTTAACATCGTTCTCCATACCATCTTTTTAGCTTTAGATGGTTTTATGTAACTATCAGAATCACTGCCACTAAAGTATTTAAAGTTTTTAAATTTTCTAGTGGTTGGTTTCCATTCTTTTAATCCGTCTCCATTTGGATCATGATTATTTATAAAATTAACAACATAATCAATCATAGTATCTTTGAGTTTATAATCGATATCTTCAAATGGCCTCCAGCTTTTATCCATATTACCGAATAAATACCATAAATCAGCTGCGTGGAACGCTTTATAAAGATTTCCTGGTAAACATCTATCAAAGAAATAACAATAAACATTACTCTTTTTCTTTTTATCATTATCCTTAGCCCAATTTAAAGCTAGATGATAAATGATTGGCGCAATAAAATCTTGAGATGTCACACCTAACATGATAGGGATATCTAACTCTTCTCTATTCTTTAATAATTTTTGTGGTTTATCTTTAATTATTTCTCCATCTATTCCAGGTTGAACTGTACGGAAGCCGTATTTGTTTCTGCTTCTTTCATACCACGCATTCCACAAGACATCTATCTTAACATTTTTTCTATCATCTTCATTATTTATTCCAGCCATTTTATCTACATCATCCCAAAATGGCGCAAACTTGTCTTTAGAAAGTGGTCCTAAAAGTCCCGGTATTACTCCACCACCAGATACCATAATTGCTGATTTAATAATTCCATCTAATTTCTTTGTATATAATAGGTCGGTAATGCTCATAGCGCCAGCTGATTGACCCATTAGCGTCATATTATTCTTATTTCCGCCAAAAGCTTCAATATTATCATAAACCCATTTAATAGCGAATAATTGGTCATGTAAACCTAGATTCAAATTTCTATATAAAGATAGCACATTTAATCTATACCCAATAGATACTAATATGATATTTCTTTTAGCGTATTCACTATCGTATCCCCAAGGGTATTCGTTTACCATACCATTTTCAAATCCACCACCATGAATGAATATTAATACTGATGATTTTTTAGGTTCTAATGGAGTGGTGATTGATAGAGTCATTGGACTTTCAACATAATTAAAAGTTAAGCCACCTCTAAACTCTTTTTCATAGAATTCTTCACTATTGTCTCTAAATGTTCCATATTGTACGCAGTCAAGTATAGGATTAGACGTATCATAGATTCCATCAATGATATATGGTTTAGGTAGTTCAAATCTTTCTGTAATAGCGTATGGTATACCATTAAATTCACACCTATTATTATCTTTTATATATCCTTTAATCTTTCCTACTTTAGTATCAATTATTCTTTCCATTTTCTTTCCTTATTTATCGTATTCCGCAACTTTTCCTGCGTTATTCCATAGTTTATTTGCTTTATTCATCCATCTCTTATAATCCTTAGGATGTTTAGGATATGCTTTATAGTGGTTACATAATTTGTTACCTTTAGTATATTGTTGAATTAGTTTCTTAAATGATTTATGAGATATTCTTCTCTTTAACCTTCCGCTAATTAATGCGAACAACATATTTGGTTCTTTATCGCCATCACTTTTAAATATGATATTCTTTTCAAATAAATAATCATTTTCTTCTTTACTCATATAGAATAAAGCGATAACTAAAGTCCTAATTAAATTGTTGAAACAACCAACTTTAGAATTATATTCCACATTTATTGGCCATAGATTATTAACACTACAATCTTTATTTCTTAGACATTTTTCTAATGTTGGAAGTGCCATATCAATATAGTCAAATGTCATCGCCATTCCTTCGCCACTCATAGGATTAGTTAAGCATGCGGAATCACCACAGATAAAGAAATTATCTGAAACAAATGAAAATGGTGAACGTGAATATGGAGTTGAACCTGTTTCAGTCTTTATTACCTTATAATCTTTTATTTTAACATTGTTTAAGAACTCTTCTTGTTTCTCTAAAGCGTGTTCAACTGAACCAACTGCGCCAGTTCCAATTAATCCGCCAAATTCGTTATCGCTTGGCGCAACCCACGATTTATAGTATGGCCAAGACGTGATTTCATTAGTTCTTTTTTTATCTAGCCATTCAACATAGGTTAATACCACATAGAATCTATCCATTGAAGATACATAGAATGGATCTACATAATCTGAATGCATATGTTTCCTTAATGCTGATCTGATTCCAGTCGCATCAACTATCAAGTTCGCATATAGCCTAATTGCTTTATTATCTTTAATTAACAAAAGCCCATTAGGTTTTCTTTTGTTATCATAAAGAATCGTTTTAACTTCAGTTTCATATGTAAACTCTGCGCCTTCATTTATCGCTTGTTTTTTAAACCTTAAGAATAATTTATGGAAGTGTGCAGCAAAGATATCTTTTCTATTCTTCTTTTCATTCTTATCTAACGCAGATCTTGTATATCCATCATGGAATATTTCTACACAATCTTCATCATTAATATTAGGAGTTTCTAATTGATGTTTAGAAAAATCATTTAATGGAAAATGAATTAAATCAAACCTATTACAAACATTTTCTTCCTTTTCTTTATCTAATACCAAAACGCTAAATCCTAGTTTAGATAGCCTATAAGCTAGATAAGTTCCAGATGTTCCAGAACCAACTATCAAACAATCGTACTTGTTTTCCATAAAAACCTCCTTTTGAAATGTATCTTATACTTTTATTATATACTATAAAGACAAAAATAAAAAGCCTTATGAAACCATAAGACCTTGTTAGCGCGATAGGACAAAAGTCCATTCAGTTTAGATTCTATTGATGTAGAATCTTGCAGCATTATTACAGATATAAGTTTTGAAATGGTTGTCATCATATTTTTCAACAACATGCATTCCATTCTTATCAATAATGCGGTACATTTCTTCCCTTGCTTCTTGTCTAGAAGAGAATACTTTACTTCTCATTTTAAATCCTGTAGAAGCAAGTGTGTAAAGATGAAAATTATACATTTAATATCCCTCCTTTTTTCTAGTTTAACGACATTTCGGTCAAGGGATATTAACTTAGCCTACATATTCTAAACCCAACAATATTTAAAGTCAACACTTATTTTTAAAATTTTTATTTTCGCCCAAATCAACTTTTTTTTAATAATTTTGGGCAATTATAATTAAATAAATACATAATAAAAACACCAAAAATGGTGTCTTTACTATTATAGATATTATTCAGTTTCTGTTGATTCACTAGAAGTATTTTCTTCAACAAATTCAGAATTAAATTCATTGCTTGAAGTATTTTCATTGAATACTTCTAATAAGAATAATGTTCTAGTTGTCATATGATATGGAAGTACGAAGAAGTCACCAATACCTAGACATAATAGACCTACAATATACCATCCAATAAATGATAAATCTAAAACGAATAGTTCCCACTTATGGCCTTTCATTTTTTCTTGTGATTTCTTTAGACATTCATTCCAACTCATATTAGTATTTTCATTAAGATAATAGAATGACAATGCATAA
>CALCVH010000069.1 GCA_937907585.1 uncultured Bacillota bacterium
TACCATATCATTCTTTTCATCTATTGTTTTAATTAAATGAGAATGGCTCGCTAAGTGTTGAATTGATTGTGATGTAATCTTCTTCGCTTTTTCAACCGCAACAATATCATCTTCATATTTTAAATTAGATCTAGGTTTTCTAGTGATTCTATCAATTGATGGAAAATATGATTCAATAGTTTCAATCCATCCAGCATCAAACTTTTTAGTCTGAGACATATTCTTTTGATAGATCGTATTTCTTCCTGATTTATATACTTTATCAAAGTACTCAACAAATCTTTTATTTCTTAAGTTAAATAATTTGTCTGAGACCTCCGCAAAGAAGGAATCAAGATCATCACGTTTTTGCATAGGAAGCTCCTTTCAAATAATAATAAGAACTCTTAATATTAAGAGTTCTTAATTAAATCTCTGATGAAATTAATACATTCGGTACATTGACCTTTACCATATAATTTATCGAGCAATGAAATTAAATCTTCTAATTCATTATGTAGGAATGAGAGGTTTAATGATTCGAACTTTCTTAATACTTTATGGCATACAAAGTAGTCGATACCTTCTACTTCAGTTCCTCCGCATGCGACAAATACAGGAACAAATAATTTTAATTGTTTCATGATACGGTTACCGAATGTAACTTTTAATTTTTCGAAGATGAATGCGTCAACCTTCATTATCGTATCAATTGTTTTAGTAGAAAGAGCGTGTTCTCTTTCTGCTTGTTGGAATAATTGATCTAAATATTCATAGCTCATCTTTATACCAGATGTGTATGGAGCGTCAATTATCTTCGCTCTTTGGTTCATTTCTAGTACAGTAGCACGGTCATAAACCTTATCAGTGATTGTGAATGTTGAGTCATCACGGTTCGCTGTTCCAATAAACCAAACATTTTGTGGAACTAATAATTTACCATTTTGTAAATTCTTAGGGTCAGTTGGTAATGATTCAGGAACTAAGTCGATCTTCCATTCAGATGGATCAGGCATTTCCATGATAGATAAGAATTCAGCGAAATAATATTCGATACGCGCTAAGTTCATTTCATCTAGTACTATGAAATTTAAATCTTCTCTATATGTTGTTTCATATACAGCTTTTAAGAAGTCTGTTTCATTGAACTTCTTAGTAAATTCATTCAAGTAACCAAGCAGTTCTTGTCTATCTCTCCAAGATGGTTGAACAGAACAGATTGATGTTTCATTATCAAAGAATTTACCCATCGCATAAGGTAGTGATGTTTTACCAGTACCTGATATACCTTCAAGAATCATTATCTTAGAAGTAGCCATACCTGCGAAATATGCGGCTATAACTTTCTTTTCATAATATAGATGAAGTTGTGATGCGGCGAAGTTAATAAATCTTTCGCTTAATCCAACTAAGTCAACACAATCATCTGGTGACATATTAACTGAACTAACTTCAAATTCATATTTATCATCAACAGCGATTAACTTAACGAATCTAGAGCCAGTATCTTTTTTCTTTTCTTCGTTATTCTCTAATGTTAAGTTGTTGTTGATATCGAGTTGAGTTCTTCCACCACCAGATACTTTCATACCAAGTATTTGATTCTTTTCTTGAACTAACTCTTCAACTTTAGAATTTAAAGTTTCTATTTCTTCAAGCAGTTCTTCTTTTTCAACTGCTTTCATTCTAGATCTTCTTTTTCTTCTTATTCTTTGAATAATTCTTAATGCTACAAAGACAATGAATGAAACATTAATAATTAATACAAGAAGATAGAATAACCAATCCAAGAATGTAAATTTAGTAGTAGATTCAACTAGAGTATAAACATATCCTCTAACATCTATTATTAGCCAATTCCAGATTCCTAAGGCAATAGTTTTAACAAATACCCATAAATTAATAAAGAACTGTCTTATAAAGCCTACGTAATATTGTGCCCATTCTGATATACCTGCATAGAATGTGTTCATATCAGTTCTCCTTTCCTAATTAAAATCGCATTTTCATGCGATTTTATTATGAATAATTATTCAGCAACTTCTGGTTCTTCTTTCTTTTCATCTGCTTCAGCATTTTGTTTAGCAGCCATTTCAGCTAGAAGTTCCTGTCTCATTCTTTCTCTTTCTTCTTCGAGTTGTTTCTTCTGTTCTTCATCTTTATCAGCTAATTGTTTCTTCATCTTTTCTTTATTTAATGAAGATAAATTTCTAATTAAGAAGATGATTTCAACAGTTAGTAATACACCAGTAGGAAGAATAATACATAATGCAAATCCAACTTGGCTTCTTAAGAATGTCATTGCGCTTCCAGCGTTTTTCCATTTAGTTTGATAAATAGCAACAACTTCTGCATCGCCAATTTCTTGAACAACATTTCTAAAGATATAATCTTCTCTATTAGACGCATAAGTTTCAGCATTATATTGATCAGGTTTTCCTTGTAAGTAGTCACCTTGTAAAATGTATACAGTTCTTGAACCACTAGTTACAATATCAACAATTCTGTGGGAAATAAATGCTTTTTGTCCGTTAACATATCCTTCATATGTAACAATATCTCCAACTTTTAAATTAGATACACTTTTAGCGGTAGCTTTCTTAGTTATAATAATATCTTTAGTTGTGAAAGAATCTTTATTATTGCCTTCCATTGAATTTGAATTAACATTCATAAAGTAGTATCCAAATACAGATGGAGCATTTTTATCTTTACCAACTAAATTTGATATAGAGAATACTAACAATAGTAAAATTACTAAGTAAAAAAGAGAGTTAAATACTATCGATAAAACTTTTTTAACTACAGAAGGTTTCTTTTCTTCTTGTTTTAATGTCTCTTCCATAAACAATTTCCTTTACATTTTAATCTAATGATTAAATTCAATTATTCTTATACATTGTATTCTAACACTATTTAATTTAAAAATCTATATTTTTCTACACATATATTAAAAATATTTATTTTTAATTGTTTTTTATTATTTAAGATTATTTGACGCTTTATATATTTCTACTCTATTAATTTTAAATATTTAACA
>CALCVH010000070.1 GCA_937907585.1 uncultured Bacillota bacterium
ATAGGAGGTAGAAAAATGAAAGTTTATTTTGATTTAACGAAGAAAGCACTTAAAAGTGTTGATTTAGAAAATCAAACAATATATACAGGCGATTTAGTTTCTACGCTTGAAGTAATATCCAATCAAGTAGCTACAAACGAGTATGTATTATTAAGTGCTAAACTACCAAACGCAAGAGAAGTAGGACCTTACTTGTTTGATGGCTTAAGAGCAGATGATACAACGAATAATACATCAACTTGGACTTTTACGCTATCAAAAGCTAATGGCTTTACTTTAGTTGCAGGAAACACTACATTTTACTTGTGGCTAATTAAAGGAAATGAAAAGAAGTGCATAGGTGCAGTAAATGCCAATGTAGAGCATGCAACAGCAGTAGGCGATTACTCATACTTCGTTGATGTTGATGATAGCGATGTTGATGATACCCTTACTAACATGGCTGCACAAATCGACCAATGCATGAATGCAGTATCACTAGCAAATACTGCTATATCTACTTTAGGCACAACAAAAGTTGATAAAGAAAGCACTACTGGTAAAATATACAATGATAGCACACATAAAGTATATTTAGAAAATAACTACAATGATACAGTAAGCAAGATTAAACTTGATAATAATGTTAAGGTATCAAGTCAATACGGCAACAATGCTACAAGTCTTAGTATAGATACAAGCAAAGCTATTTTAGCAGCAAGTGATGGTAGTAATTATTTTATGGCAAAAGTCTTTAAAGATAAAGCCGTAGTATCTAAAGAAACAACTGATATTTTTGTAGTTGATAATAGTGGTGTTTACTATAAAGGCAACAACCTAGCAGAAGTAAACACAAGCGATATAGTTGATAAAGCAGTAACAAGAGCCAAGTTAAGCCAAGAACTACAAGACTTTTTACATGATATACCAAGATCAATGGTTTTCAAAGGCTCTCTGGGTGTTGGTGGCACAATAACTGAACTTTCAGAAGCAAGCGAATATAATGATGGTTATACTTATAAAGTTATAACTGCTGGAACATATCAAGGTGTTGTATGTAAAGTTGGCGATGTTTTAGTTTCAAATGGCACAGCTTGGATTCTTATTCCAAGTGGCGATGAGCCAAGTGGAACAGTTACAAATGTAGCTGCTAGTGGTAATGCTCACATTACAGTAAGTGGTAGTCCTATTACTTCAAGTGGCACACTTCGAATTGGTGTTGAAAGTGGCTATTCTATTCCAAGCGATAGTAAACAAGCTGAATGGGACAAAATTACAGAGCAAGACTTGGTTTTAACTGGAACAGGTGGTTTATTAACAAATGCACAAAGATTAGCAGTAGGTAATGGAATTGTAAAACGAATAATTATTGAAGAAAAATACTATACTAGAAATGATTACGAATCTGGGCAACAAAACATAATACCTATTTTTACAGGTGCTATAAAATCTAGTGTTGCATCTAGCCAATATGAACAAGTTACACAAGAAGTTGTAACTGTTGATATAACAACAGGTGTATGGCGCTTAACATCAAAAGCAATTATTAACACATACAATACAAACCTTTTAACAGTTACTGAGGAAACAAACAATATTAGAGTTCTTCCAAAATCAAGACCAGATATAGAAATAGCAGATAGTGATGATAATAGCGACCATAGAAGCATCTATGTAGGAAGCAATATTGTTTTGTCAAATGACCAAGACACATCTGGAACATCTAATGTAGTTGTAGAAAGTAGTAGTGTATCAATGAGCGCACATCTTAGCGAAGAAGATGGCGATAGTTACGAAAGCCAATTAAAAGTTAGTGATGACAACATAGAGCTAAAAGTAACAAGATACCCTTATGATGAAGAAGAAGAAACACATGTTGGATCAGTAGTTGATACAATAATATTTGATTCAAACGGCTTTAAATACAACAACAACCAAATTGAACATGTAGGAAACAAAGTTAATTCAATATCTAGTGCATCAACAAACCAACAATACCCAAGTGCAAAGGCAGTATACGATTTAATCGAAGCATTGCCAGAGCCTATGCTATTTAAAGGAACTTTGGGAACAAATGGAACTATCACAACACTTCCAGCTGCTTCAAGTTCAAATGAGGGTTTTACATATAAGGTTATAGAAAACGGAACTTATGCAAGCCAACAAGCAGCAGTAGGCGATGTATTTGTAAGTAATGGTAGCGAATGGGTTTTAATACCATCTGGTGATGAAGCAGTAGTAAGCGATACATGGCGAACTATTCAAGTTAATGGAACTGACCTACTAGGCAACGGAATTGGAACAGGCAAAGCCAACTTCAAGAGTGGTAGTGGTATTACAGTTACTGGTAGTGGTAATGATATTACATTCACACTTGCAGAGCTTCTATATAGTGCTACTAAAACTTATGCAGCAAACCAAGTGGCACTATACAATGGTTACTTATTCTTAAGTTTAGTTGCAAACAATATAGGTAATACTCCAGATTCAACACAAGATACAGTTTATTGGGCAAGAGTATTCGTATAGGAGGAAAAACGAAATGAAAAACATGACTAATATATATATATATATATCACAAGACAGGAGGTATTGGGGGAACTAATATCTCTTGCAAATACTACGAAAGGGGAAAAGTATTTACTTGCTTAACCCCTAGAGTAGGGGGTGCGTGGTAATGCTAAATCCAGAACTACTACCTATTAAGATTACAGGTGTAGATGTAAGTCAGTTAGCAAGTGGCGATACACTAATTACTGATAATGCCGTATGTATTCTTGGTGTTATGCAACAAAATAGTAGTTATCACTTTATAGAGGGTTTGCCTAGTGGTATCTCATTAAGAATAGTTGTTCAAAGTGGCAAGAATAATTTATACATTAACAAAGGCACAACATCTTACACATACAATTTAAGAATATGTTATGTAGAGAGGTTATCTTAACACGCACACAAAGTAAATATAATATGTAGAAATGACAATCAATCCAAAATTGTTAGAGCCGACACTTTTGTGGGAAAATCCAAATCCTAACAGCACAATGGGTGAAACTACACTTACTGGACTACCTGATATGAGTTCTTTTGAATATCTTGGAATTGAACTAGGTATATACACACCATCAAATCAACAAAGCTATTTCCAAAAAGTTAGATACCAAACTGATAACACAGCACCTTATTTTTTAGGTCATGCTTTTGTATATATTGATACATCAGCTTCAAATATCGCTGCTGGTGGTGTTGTAGGTAGAGAGATGCACATTTTATCATCAACTTCAATTAAGTTTTCAAACGGTATAACTTGGGGTTATGATGCTGCACCTCGTTATAGTGCAAATCATAGCGTAGTTAAAAGAATATATGGATATAAATATTAATCGGCACGAACATATTATAAAGAGATATAGCCCTTTTGGGTTATTATGGGAAAAATAAATAGTAGTTTATTAGAAAACAAACAACGCATTTTATATGCAGAAATCAACTTAAATGGTGCGACAAGTAGGCAAATTGATAATAATGTTTATATGATACTTGCAGTAAATTACAACTATCAAAGTGACACTAGCCACTATACAACAGGCTTACCAAGTGAGGTATCAGTTTATACTCAAGATAACAAACTATACCTATATGTAGGTAGCACATTTACAAGCGATAAGTATATTAGAATTGCGTATGTAAAAGCGTAGAAACACACAAACAAACAAAAAAGGGTGGTCGCTGCACTGCCCTTTAAGATTTTTAAAATTAGGAGGGAACAAATGAGAAATCCTTATAATAAAAAAGGCTATGTTTCTGTATTGGTTGATCCTGCAACACAACAACGTAAATGGGTACACCCAAATGAAATAGTAGTCAATATCAATGGTCTAGAGCAAAAGCTAGGCGATATATTAGAAGATTTAGAAAAGAACAAAACAACTCAAAAAGAGTTTGAGGAATATAAACTAAAAACAAAAAAAGCATTAAAGAAAGTTACTGATATATTATATATATTAGTAGCACAAACTGAAATTAACAATCTAGGCATTGAAGCACTAGAAGATATCATGGAGGATAACAACGATGAAGAATAATAAGAGAGTTTGGAAATTATTTATTTTAGTATCAATATTTACATTCGTTTTAGTAGTGAGCCTAACACTAGGCTTTAATGTTTTTGCAGCAGAAGAAGAAACTACACAAGCTGCACAACCTGCAACTGAAAAGTTCATAGATTGGGTTAAAAACCTAGATATGTCAGCTAT
>CALCVH010000071.1 GCA_937907585.1 uncultured Bacillota bacterium
ATTTAACGAACCATAATAAAATTTATTAACAAAGCCCACCATTGAATCCATCATTAAAAATGATGCAATTAGTAAAATTGTACAGCCAAAAACCCCAAATAAAGTCATGCCACTTCTTGCTTTATGACGGAATAAATCACGAAGATTCCATTTTGTGGCAAATTTTAATTTTCTCCAGCTTTTACTATCTTCAATTTTTAACCTTTTCATCGCTTTAGGTGTATATGGTTTTAAAGCATCTGACGCAGTTCCTTTCAACATATTTTTCGCTGATATATAAGAGATTAAAGTCATAAATAAAATAACCACGATAACAACTAAGAAAGTCCACCAAGGCATATGAATGCTCCAATCTGGCAAATCAAAATAAGTGCCCATTGAGCCCGTTGGGTTAAAAATAAACCAAGCAATAAAATAGCCAAATCCAATGCCCAAAATAGAACCAACGACACCAATAAATAAGCCAAATAACGTATAATGCTTAACAATCTTAGTGTCTCTAAAACCCAATGCTTTAAGCGTACCAATTTGTGTCTTTTCATTGATTGTTAATCTTTGCATTGTAGTAACCATAATTAAAACAGCGATACCTAAAAAAACGACTGGTAAAATGGATGCCATCGTTTTGCCTTCAGTAGCTTCACCTTGGGCTTCTGAAAAAGAAACGATTTCATTTTTAGTCAAAATAAGATTTGTTTTTCCTAATTTCTCATTGGCGGATTCGCTAAATTCTTTCTTAGAAAGATTAGATATAGCATGTATTTCAGAATAAAATTCAAATCCTCCTAAAATACTTTTATACATCGCAGGAGAAATATAAACATAACCATATGTGTTAAAGTCAGGCATCATTTGATTTTCATCAGGTGTACAAATTAAATATTCACTTGATTTAATGAGCCCTTTTATTTGCCCAGTTATAGAAATAGAACCATATTTAAGAGTAATATTATCGTTTAAATGATAATTGTTTTTATTAGCGTATTGGTCACTTATCCAAATAGCATCAAGAGCGTTTTTATCATATTGTTCACCATTAATGACTTTAAAGCCAGATACTTCACAATCAGTTGTTATTGTGACCGCGACAACATCATTTTCTTTATTTTCATTTGTTTTAATAGAAATATAACGGCTGACTTTATTTACTCCTTCTATTTCACTTATCTTATTCATTTCTTCTAAAGAATAGCCAGTTTCACTTATGAGGCGATAATCCGCAAAACCGGTGGAATTATAAAAAGAATAAGTATCTTTTTCAATGGAATACCATTCACCTTGGAAACCAACAAAAACACCAACGCCTAAAAGAACCATGATAATCATAGAAATAAACTGAGCTTTGTAATGCCAGATTGTCCTCAACAATTTTTTAAATAACATAGTTACCAATCCACCTCATCAACACTTAATGGTTTATCTTGATTGATAACTTCTTTAATATGGCCAGATTTTACTCTAATAATAGTGTCCGCCATTTTGGCGATGTTTTGATTATGGGTGACAATGATAATGGTTTTTTGATAATTTCTTGCCATCGATAAGAGGACTTTTAAAACCATTGCACCTGTTTCACTATCAAGAGCACCTGTTGGTTCATCGCATAGTAAAATCTTGGGATTTTTAGCTAAAGCCCTTGCGATAGAAACTCTTTGTTGTTCCCCGCCACTGAGTTCAGAAGGAAATTTATCTTTATGATCCGCTAAACCGACTTGTTCAAGCATTTCATTAACAGATAAAGGGTCTTTCACTATCTCTTTAACAAGCGAAACATTTTCAAAAACGGTTAAAGTCGGAATTAAATTATATGATTGAAAAACAAATCCCACTGTTGAAGCGCGGTAATCCGCTAAAGCATTATTATCGAGTTTTGATATATCTTTATCTTCCACTAAAATGGTGCCGCTAGTTGGTGAATCTAAACCACCTAGCAGATTAAGCAAAGTTGATTTGCCAGCGCCACTTGGTCCTAAAATAACAATAAATTTTCCTTGCTCAATATTTAAATTTATACTATCGAGCGCTTTTTGTTCGTGATCGCCGACTTTATAAATACGGCTCACGTTTTTGAATTCTATTAGACTCATATATACTCCTTTAATTAGAGTTAGTCTTGACTAACTATATGAGATTATATCACTTTTATTGTTTTTGTAAATAAAATTATTTTTTGATTTTTTATGAAAGTTAGATTAAGCTGTTACAGTTGTAATTCCGGTCGAGTTCTCATTCATTGATTAAAGTCTTGGGCACTTACAAAGCAACCGTGAAAATTCTTCGCTCTTGCTTTTCCACGACCTAGTCACTACAGAAGTCAAAAATAAGACCCACCACCAAGTGAGCCTTATTCAATTTTGCCTTAATGCTTTGTGTTAGTTCTTCTGAAAGACACATAACGAGAATTATTTCTCATTGAAAGTTGTAATATATAAACCGGCTAATCGGTTTTGTTTTTTGTTAATTACAAATTAAAGCGTGACATCACCATCAGAGCAATGAACAACTGTAGCTTCAATTGCGTCGTGATGAGTTAAAACGTGATGAGCAGGGATGGACGTACACATTTAAGATAATTACGCTAAAATAATAAAAATCTCTATTATTCTGTAGAATAATAGAGAGTATGTTCTTAATGGCAGGGGCTATAGGATTCGAACCCATACTTGTGGTTTTGGAGACCATCGTGCTGCCATTGACACCAAGCCCCTAGGCTCTTACTATTATATATTTAGTAAGATTTTTTGGCAAATGTTTTTTTATTTATTTAACCAAGCCTTTCTGTTAAACATAATTATTATTGGATATATTTCTAACCTTCCAACAAACATAGCGAATATTAATACTAACTTAGATGCGATATTGAATCCACCATAATTTCCTGTAGAGCCTATAATGTTTCCTAAACCAGGACCAATATTGTTTATTGCTGATGCGACTGCGGTTATATTTGTAACAAAATCATATTTATCTAAAGATACAACTAGCAAACATCCTACAAACAAGAACATATATAGAACAAAGAAGTTTTTTATACTTCTAACGACGCTGTCTTCTACTTTTTGACCCTCAAATCTTACGCTAGAAATTGCGTTAGGATGAATTAAATTCTTTATTTCTCTTTTTGAACTCTTTACTAGAATCGCAATTCTAGATACTTTTATTCCTCCGCCAGTTGATCCTGCGCAAGCTCCAACAAACATTAACAAGAATAATATAGTCTGTGAAAATTGTGGCCAGTTTTCAAAGGCGGAATTAGAATACCCCGTAGTTGTGATGAACGCCGAAACGGTAAAGAAAGAATTTTTAAGAATCGTACCAAACGCTTCAGCAGTAGTTAGAGATAGGTTGATTGTTATAGCTGCGACAGCTATTGTGATTATTGATAAGTACCAAGCTAATTCTTCGCTCTTTAGCGCTTGTTTCACTTTGCCTATAATGATCAAATAAAACAAGTTGAAATTTATTCCAAAAAGCATCATGAATGCGCCAATAACTATCTGACAAAAATCATTATAACCAGCTATCGAATCATTCTTTATTCCAAATCCACCAGTTCCTGCTGTTCCAAACGATAAAACAATAGAATCGAAGAAAGGCATTCTGCCTAATACTAGCACAATTATTTCTAGTATAGTTAATCCGATATAGATAAAATATAGTATTCTGGCTGTTAGTCTAACTTTAGATACTAGTTTTCCAACTTGTGGTCCTGGCGATTCAGCTTTCATAATATAGAAAGTTTCACCAACATTAGGCATAAAAGCTAAAATAAATACAAGCACACCCATACCACCAATCCAATGGGTAAAACTTCTCCAAAACAACACTCCGTGTGCATTTAAAAACGTTGTTTCTACATCAGCTACCACTGTTGAACCGGTTGTGGTAAAACCTGATACAGTTTCAAAGAAAGCATCCACAAAATTAGGAATGGTTTTGCTGATCATAAAAGGCATAGCGCCAAAAAGACTTATTAGTATCCAAGATAAGCCTACAATCACAAAGCCTTCAGCAGCGAATATGGTTGTATTTTTTGGCTTTTTAAATGATAAAAACCAGCCAAGTAAAAGAGACTCCACTAAAGGTATCGCAAAACATAATATATAATTAAATTCTTTATACACCAAAGAAACAATAATAGGAGGCAACAATAAAGCTGCGGTAACCTTAAGAAGATTTCCTAGTGTATATAAAATCATTTTAAGATTCATTTTATGATAGTATTTCTCCTACATCGTTTAGTTGAGGGTTTGTGGTTATAATAATTACCGAATCTAGTGGTTCTATAGTATCTTTACCACCAGGAATAATTACTCTATTTTCTCTAATTATACAAGCTAATAGGTAATTTTTCTTTATATGCAAATCCTTAATAGGAACAGAAGTATATGAAGTCTTTTTATCAACAATAAACTCTATAGCTTCAACCTTGTTCCCTATTAATCTATATAAAGTTTTGAATTCTGTGCTTCTGCTTTCTCCTCCCTGCATTCCTCTAACATATCTTATGATATTGTTTGAGAAAATCTCTACAGGAGAAACAACGCTATCAACACCAATTCTTTCTAGAACCATACCGTAGTTTGTGTTGCTGACTTTAGTGATGATTTTTGCGCAATTTACACTCTTAGCGAATGTTGATGCGATGATGTTTGTTTCATCAAAGCCAGTTAAAGAAACTAGACAATCAGCTTGTGATAAACCTTCTTTTAATAATAAAGATTGATTGTTTGCATCTCCATTTAGCACTAATACCTTAGGGAACGCATCAGCAAATTCTTCGCATTTAGCTTTGTTGTTATCTATCATTTTTACTGAGATGCCAGAATCCAACAACATAGATGCGAGATAATATGAAATATTTCCTCCTCCTATGATGATTACATTCTTCATTTTGTTTTTATAGATATTGAACTTTCTAAACGCTTTTTCTATTTCTTGAGAATCACCAGTAATATATACGTTATCTCCGTCTTTTAAAACGAAATCACCATTAGGAATAATAACTTCTTCTCCTCTTTTTACAGCACAGACAAGTATTGTTAAATTAAATTTTTCTCTTATTTTAATTAATGATATTCCTGCTAGAGGAGATTTATTATCAAGTTTAATTTCAACTAGATCAACTTTACCATTAGCGAACGTTTCAACTTTTAAAGCTGATGGGAAACGCATAATACGGAATATTTCATTTGCGGTATCTAGATCTGGATTTAGCATTTCGCTAATTCCTAACTCTCCATGCATCATTTGAGCTTGTACAGAATATTCTGGATTTCTTACACGAGCAATAGTTTGTTTAATTCCTATCTTTTTAGCAACCAGACAACAAAGTATATTTGTTTCATCGTTAGGTGTGGTAGCAATCAAAAGATCATAGGTTCCAACAGAAGCGTCAACGAGGGTTTGATAGCTTGCGCCATTTCCAACATATCCCATGACATCAAATTCGTTTACTGTGGCATCTATGATAGATTGTTTTGAATCTATACAAATAATATTGTGGTTTTCTGCAGATAAGTGTTTTGTTAGGAGTTTTCCAAACTTTCCTATTCCTACTATTACAATATTCATATTAATCCTCTAACATTTTTAAATGTTAATGTAAGCATAGCACAACAAAAAGTTAACTTCAAGCGTTTTATAACGATAATAAAAAACACAAGACATACGCCTTTGTGTTTTTATAATTCTTATTCAAGTGGTTGATCCGGTTTTCTTTTTATAAAGAGTCCGTAACTCGCAAGATATGGTCCAACATGACATCCGATTACTGGAGAAACTATCATGTCTTCATGATTAGGTTTTAAATCATATTGTTCTTCAAACTCTTTAAGCACATCAGCTGAATGTTCACCAGAATAGTTTCTAAATAGAATATAATCGTTTGGATCTAAATTAGAAATTAGTTCTTTAACTTTGGCTACAGCCATTTTTGCGCCTTTCTTTGTGCCTACCGCTGTCGCAAAGGCTTCTAATACACCTTCGTGAGAAAAATGCATTACAGGACAGATGTGAATTAGTTTAGATATAAATGCTTTTCCACCCTTTAATCTACCGTTATAAACTAAATAATCTAAACTGCCACAAACACCGATAAATTCTTGATGGGCCATAGACCATTTTATTTCTTTAACAATTGTTTCTGTATCAACGCCTTTATCAACTAGTTCCTTAGCTTGAATCGCTAATAATCCTTCATTGAATCCTGTAATCTTTGAATCAATCATTGTTGTTTTAAGCTGTTCTTCAAATTCTTTCGCAACCAACTGAATCGCATTAAATGTTCCGCCAAGATATGAACTTAGCGTTATAATGATAGCTTCAGTATATCCTTTGTCTACTATTGATTGGAATTTTTCTCTGATTGATTCAAATGATGGAATCGCGCTATGAGGAAGATGGTTTTTAGGGTCTTCAAGGGTTTCAAGTGTTTTAAAGAATTCTTTTGGATCTAAATCTAACCCCTCTAAATAGTCTTTGTCGTTGTAGTTAACAACAATATGAAATTGTTCAATTCCTAAGTTTTTGTATCTTTCTGGTGCGTAGCTTAAACAGCTTGTTGATGTAACGCACACAATTCTTTTTTCTACCATATTAATCTCCTGTGTTTTTTCTAATTCCAATATATCAAACTTCTTAAAAAGTTTGTTCTCTACTCGTTCTACAAAACAGAGAAAACATAAAAAATGATGTGTTTTTAATAAAAACCAGACCTCGTCTACTGTTTAAAACAAATATTTTAATTAAATTAAAACTAATATTAAATATATATTTAATCTTTGTGATATAATTTTTCTTGTTGAGGTGAAACCTATGGAAGTAAGAAATGTCGCAATAATAGCCCATGTAGATCATGGAAAAACGACTTTAGTAAATCAATTGTTAATAAATTCACACACTTTTAGAGATAACGAAAAAGTGGTTGATCGCGCTTTAGATAGTAACGCAATAGAAAGAGAAAGAGGCATTACTATTCTCGCTAAAACAACCGCAGTTGTCTATAAAGATGTTAAAATCAATATTCTAGACACTCCAGGACACGCTGATTTTGGCGGAGAAGTAGAAAGAATAATGAATATGGTTGATGGTTGTATATTAGTTGTTGATGCATTTGAGGGAACAATGCCACAAACTAGATTTGTTCTTAAAAAAGCATTAGCTGCCGGTGTAAAGCCTATAGTTGTTATAAACAAAATAGATAGGCCAAACGCAGAACCTGAAAGAGTTGTTGACGAGATTTTAGAACTATTTATAGATTTAGGCGCAAGCGAAGATATGCTTCTATTTGAACCAATATATTGTTCGGCTTTAAGAGGAACTTCTTCTTTATCTCCAAAACTGGAAGATCAAAAACCTGGAATGGATCCTATTTTTGAAGCTATTATCAATAATATTGACGCTCCTCATGTTGACGAAAACAAACCTCTTCAATTACAGCCTGCATTGATTGATTATTCAGATTATATTGGAAAGATTGGAATTGGCCTAGTTAAAAGAGGTTCAATATCAGTTAATCAAATGGTTTCTATAAGTAAAACAGACGGAACTATCAAACAATATAGAATTCAAAAATTATATGGGTTCTTAGGTCTTAATAGAGTTGAAATAGAATCAGCAAAAGCTGGCGAAATTGTCGCAGTCGCTGGAATCGCAGATTTAAACATAGGCGAAACTATTTGTGATTCTAATTGTATAGAACCACTACCTATGTTAAAAATCGATCCGCCAACACTTGAAATGACTTTTGGTGTAAACACATCTCCTTTTGCTGGACAAGACGGAAAACTATTAACAGTTACCAAAATTCAAGATAGACTAATGAAAGAAACTCAAAGAGATGTCTCTTTAAAAGTTGAAAGGCTTGGAATTTCAGAAAACTTTAAAGTTTGCGGAAGAGGCGAACTACATTTGTCAATATTAATCGAAAATATGAGAAGAGAAGGATTTGAAATCCAGGTATCTAAACCTCAAGTTATAATTAAAGAAATAGATGGAGTTAAATGTGAACCTTTTGAAGATGTATTAATTGATGTTCCTCAAGATTATATGGGTAGCGTTATTGAGTCTTTATCAAACAGAAGTGGCACACTTCAAAAAATGAGCTATATTAAAAATCAAGTTAGATTAGAATACGTAGTGCCTTCTAGAGGTCTGTTAGGGTTTGTAAACAATTTTATGACCATGACAAAAGGATACGGAATAATCAATCATACGTTTAGAGAGTATAGACCTGCATTAAAAATGAACGTAGGCGAAAGGACGATAGGTGTTATAGTCGCATCAGAAGGCGGGCAAGCTACACCATACGCAATCGAACACGCAGAAGATAGAGGTGTTTTGTTTATTTCTCCAGGATCGCAAGTTTATGAAGGCATGATTGTAGGAGAAAACAAATACAACAATGACTTAGAAGTTACTGTTGTTAAAGAAAAAGAAAAAACAAACCAAAGAAGCGCATCTAAAGACACTACCGTTGTGTTAAAAGCTCCAAGAAAAATGTCTTTAGAAGAATGTCTTGATTATATAAACACAGATGAACTATTAGAAATAACTCCTCATTTTTATAGAATGAGAAAGAAAATTCTTAATACAGCAGAAAGAAAGAAATCAAACGCTAAAGTATTAAGAAATCAAGTTGAATAATTTGTTTAAAAATCGCTAGAATTAGATGTTTCCTAGCGATTTTTATTATAGTATTATTTAACAATATATCCAGCGTCTGTGATAGCTTTTTTTATCGCTTCTAAGTCGAAATTATCTCCGCCCTCAACAACAAGTTTTTTCTCTTCTAAACTTGCTTCTGCTTTCTTTACGCCTTCTATAGACATAGCGGCATCTTCTACTCTTTTCTTGCAGTGGGCGCACATCATTCCTTCTACAAAAATTTCTTTTTTCATTTCGTTTTCTCCTGACTTTATATTAATGTTCAATAAATTTTCTGGTATTGTCACTTCTTTTCTTTTGTTTATGTTCTTCACTGAATTAAATAAATTTAATCGTAAAGCATTTAAAACTACTATTAAACTTGAAATGCTCATAGCGGCCGCTCCATACCAAGGCTTTAATTCTTTTAACCATTCGATGTTTGCTCCATAGAAAGCGCCTGCCGCAATAGGTATCATTATAATATTGTAAAAGAAAGCCCAAAACAGATTTTCTTTTATATTTTTAATTGTTTGTCTTGAAAGTCTAATTGCTTTTACAACATCCATCAAACTTGATTTCGCTAATACAATATCTGCTGAATCAATCGCAACTTCTGTTCCAGCACCAATCGCTACTCCAGTATCAGCTAGAGTTAATGCAAGAGAATCGTTTATTCCATCTCCAACCATCATGACATTTCCAACTGTTTTAAGTTTTTGGATTATTTCTCCTTTTTGTTGTGGAACAACCCCTGCAGCCCAATAGTCAATTCCAATTTGTTTTGCGGTAAATTGCGCTGTTTTTTCGTTGTCTCCTGTAAGCATCACAGGAGTTATACCTGATTTTATTAGTTCTTCAATAGCTTGTTTAGAATCGTCTTTTATTTGATCAGACACAATTATTGAACCTATGACTTCTTTATCTAAAACAAATACCATAGGTGTTTTGCCTGATTTAGAAGCATCATTTATAAAATTATAATATTCTTCAGAAATAAAATATTTTTCTTCAGCAGTTTTAGCGTTTATTCCTTCTAGTTTTTTGTTTTCATAAACACATTCAACGCCGGTTCCAGGAATTTCTTTAAAGTCTGTTATTTTTTGTTTAGCTATGTTTTGATAATTATTTTTAATATATGAAACAATAGATTTTGCGAGCGGGTGAGACGAATTTGTTTCTAAAGAAAGAACCAATCTTAAAAAATCTTCTTCGTTCAGTTTTGTTTTAACATCTGTTACAACCGGTTTACCTTCGGTTATTGTTCCAGTTTTATCAAGAACAACGATATCGGTTTTTCCGGTCTTTTCTAGCGCTTCTGCAGTTTTAAACAAAACATTTTCTTTGGCGGCTTTTCCTGATCCTACCATTATCGCAACAGGCGTAGCTAATCCCAACGCACACGGACATGATATGACAAGAACAGACACCGCTCTATTTATCGAATAGGCTAGAGTTGATTCTTGAACATTTAAACCTGTAGTTAGTCCAACAATTATCCAAATCATAAACACAACAAACGAGACAGCCATCACAACAGGGACAAATATTCCAGAAATCTTGTCTGCAATCCTTGAAATAGGCGCTTTTGATGAGCTGGCTTCTTCTACTAGTTCTATTATTTGAGAGAAAGACGTGTTGTTTCCTGTTTTTGTTGCTTTACAAATTAAAACACCGTTCTGATTAATTGTAGCAGCATATACCATATCGTTTTCTTTTTTATCAACAGGCATTGATTCTCCTGTGAGCGCAGATTCATCAACAGAAGATGTTCCGCTTACAACAATTCCATCTGCAGGAAATGCTAAACCAGGTTTTACAACAAAAATTTCATCAGCAAGAACATCTTTAGCGTTTATAACAATTTCTTTGTTATCACGAATAACGGTAGCAGTTTTTGGTACTAATTTAACCAAATCTTTAATTGCGTTAGTTGTTTTATCTTTTGATAAAGATTCAAGTGTTTTGCCTATGGTAATCAAAGCCGGAATCATTCCCGCTGTTTCAAAAGATAAACTCATTGATAATCTCATTACTTCGTTTATGCTTTCAAAATTAAATGTCATCAGCAAAAACACAACTATAGAATATATAAAAGCCGTTCCAGAACCTAACGCAACAAGCGTATCCATGTTTGGACCGCCATGAATTAACCCTTTTGTTCCTGATATAAAAAACCTTTTGTTAATAGTCATGATAGAAAACGATAAAATCATTTCAATCAAAGCAACGGTTAGCGGTTTTTCAGATATAGCGCCTAGTGGCCAACCCATCATATATCCCATAGATATATAAAACAACATAACTAAAAGCGTTAAAGACAACACAAGCTTGGTGATAAGGCGTTTGGTATCATCGTTTGTGGCCGTTTCTTTTGTTGCTTCTTTTTCTTTGTTTGCTAAAAAAGAATGATATCCCGCTTTTTCGACAGCTTCATTGATTTTGTTTACTTTGTTTTCATTATCAATTTCAACATCCATGGTTTTTGTAAGAAGGTTAACTCTTACATTTTTTGTTCCTTCCACTTTGGAAACGGCTTTTTCGACGTGGTTTTGGCAAGCAGAGCACGTCATGCCTTCAACAATAAACTTTTTCTTTATCATGAAAACCTCCTAAACAAATCAACAATTTCGTCTATTTTTGTCTCGTCTCCGTTTTTTACGCCTTCAACCACACAAGAATGCATATGATTATCAAAAATTAAAGAAGCAAGAGATTTTACTGATTTTTCTATTGCAGATAATTGAACAAGAATATCTTTACAATATCTGTCATCCTCGATCATTCTACCTACTCCTTCGATTTGACCTTTAATTCTATTTATTCTGTTTAATATTTTGCTTTTTGTTTCTTCATCTCTTTTTGTTGTTTGTTTGCAGCATCCACCATTTTTCATGCTTCTCCTGTCTCATCAAATTAAATAGGCTTAAGTTTAATTTAATGTTTCGATTAATATTATACCCCCATAGGGTATTTTGTCAACATTATAAGACAAATAAAAAAATCCGCTGTTTTGCGGATTGTTTATTTTTTTGTTTATTCAGCTTCTTGTTCAGTTTTTTCAGCTTTCTTAGCTTCTAAATTAGTTTTTGCTTTTTCAGCTTCTTCTTTTACTTTGTTCATTGCTTTTACAATGATAAATAATACTAAAGCGATTAATAAGAAGTTGATTATCGCTGAAATGAATGCGCCCCAATCAATGTAAATAGAATTTGCTAAATCTACTACTGTTGTTTCAACGCCGTCAACCATTTCTGTTGTGTGCTGTGTAACTAGGAATGTGTATAGTTTTTCAACTCCACCTTCACCACCTGAAATTAAATAGATAATCCAGTTGATTAATGGTTTTAAAATTCCGTTTGTTAAAGCAGTAACTATAGCTGTGAAAGCACTGCCTATAATCATACCGACAGCAAGATCCATTACATTGCCTTTAGATATGAATGTTTTAAATTCACCAAAAAACTTTTTCATTTTGTCTCCTTTTAATTTTTGTTTTTCTTCAATTTATTATATTTAATTAACCAGATAATTACAATCTATTTTTGGGGTTTTTGGGATAAATGGTTGAAAATTTTGTTATTATTTGTTTAAAACTTGTTTGTACTAATAAGATTATATCTTAATATTTTGTTTGTTTTTATGTTTATCCACATTTTTTGTGGAAAACTTTTTAACATCAAATCTTTTTTATCATATATCATATTATCAAACGTATAATTACTACGGTTTGGAGCGCAACATTATGATATCACCACAAGAAATATGGAACAGAATTAAGACTATACTTAAAAACGAATTAGATCAAGATGTTTTTGAAAGTTATTTTGAATCAATTAACGAAGTTTATAAAGAACAAAACAACACAATTTATTTAATTACAGATAGTTTGTTCACTAAAACAAGAATTCAAAACACTTATCTTCCCAGAATGAATAGTTTACTTTCAGAATTTTATTCTGAACCACACTATTTTTCTTTATTAGCGAAAGAAGAAATCGAAAAAGACAGAATTTCTAATAAAAGAGAAATTAATTTTTCGCATTCAAATCCTTCTGGCTTAAATCCAAATTACACTTTTAGTACTTTTGTTGTTGGCGACTCTAACAGATTAGCTCATAGATACGCTTTGTTAACAGCTGAACAGCTTGCGGGAGTCGCAAATCCAGTTTATATGTTTGGTGATGTTGGTTTAGGAAAAACCCATTTAATGCAGTCGATAGGTAATTATATTTTAGAAACAAAACCAGATAAAAAAGTATTATATGTTAGAACGCAAGACTTTGTTGAAGATTATGTAAAAGCTGGCAAAGACTCAGGATACGATGAATTCAGCAAAAAATTCGATAATATCGACGTTTTACTTGTAGATGATGTTCAATTCTTAGAATCTAAAAAACAGTGCCAAATCGAATTTTTTAAGATATTCGAAAGGTTGACCGGAGATAAGAAATTAATCGTTTTAACTTCAGATCGTAAAGCATCTGAATTAAAAGATATAATGGCTAGATTAACATCAAGATTTGAATGGGGAATATCTTTAGATATTAATAAACCAAATAAAGAACATAGAATCAACATTATTAAATCTAAATTAAAACAAGAAATGAAAGATCCAGAGATTTTCTCTGAAGATATAATTGATTATATTGCAACTGTATGTGAAAACAACATCAGAGAATTAGAAGGAGCTTTAAAAAGAGTGTTATTCTATTGTGAAGCGTTCGAAGAAGATTTTACATTAGAAAACGCAAAAGAAGCTTTAAAAAATATAGTTTCATCTCAAGAAACGATAGTATCTGCCGCTCCATCTCATGATTTAAGAAAAATGTTAGATATAGTTGGTGCTTATTTTAAAATCGATCAAGACGAATTGTTATCAAATTCTAGAAAAAAAGAAATCGTTTATGCACGTCAATTATGTTGGTATATTATGAGAACTAAATATGATTTAACATTTAAAAAGATTGGAGATATTTTTAACGGCAAAGACCATTCTACTGTAATGCATGGTTATCAAGTTTTTGAAGAAGATTATAAAACGAGCGAAGACACAAAAAAGAATGTTGAAAATATATTGAGAAAAATGGGGAAAAATCCAGATAAAATATAATTTTTAAAAACACGTATACTATTGTATAGTATAAAAATAGTTTTACCACTCGCTTATCCACATTCAACCCTATATAATAACAATAATAAATAATTAAAAAATAAAATAATAAAATATAAAAGGAGAAATTATGAAGTTTACAATTAACAGGAATTTATTTTTAGATAAAATAACTGTTGCGCAGAAAGCTATGGCTTCTCGTTCTAACATGCCTGCATTAACAGGAATATTAATGTCGTGTAATGATAAGAATGAATTAATTATGACAACATCAAACGGCGAAACAGCTATTAGAGTTGTAGTTAAGAATCCTGCGTTAACAATTGAAGAAGTTGGTATTTGTTTGGTGCCAGGAAGAATCTTCGGAGATTTAATTAAAAAGTTAGCTGGTGATGATGTTGAAATCGAATTAAAAGAAGATAACATTTTAAGAATCCAATCAGGTAATTCTGATGTAACTTTAAATCTATTAGATGTTGAAGATTATCCAGAACCTAATTTTGAAGCAAATCCAGATCCTGTAATTATTAAATCTTCTTTATTAAAAGAAATAGTAAAACAAACAACTTTCGCTTCTTCTTTAATCGACAGCAAACCTATATTGACTGGTGTTAACTTAAAAGTTGATGAAAACAAGATTCTAGCGGTTTCAACAGATTCTTTCAGATTAAGCAAAAGAACAGCTTTGTTAGATGAATCGTTCTTTGGAATGAATATTATAATTCCTGCAAGAAATTTTAATGAAATAGCTAAAACGATCGAAAGCGATAATGTGCCTGTAGCAATATCGATTGTGTCAAATAAAATATTATTTAAGTTTGATGATGTAATGTTCCAAACAAGATTATTAGATGGTACATATCCAAACACTGATAGACTGATTCCAACTAATTTTTCAGTTGTTTTAAAATTTGATAAACAAGATTTAATATCAGCAATCGACAGAGTATCGACATTATCATCTAATCAAAATGCAACAACAGTGGTTAAGATGGTTGTGAATGAAGATGGAACAGCAACATTAACTTCAAATTCACCTGAATTAGGAACAATAAAAGATTCTATTAAGCCACTAGAATTTAAAGCAGAAAAAGAATTTACTATTTATTTTTCAGCTTCATATTTCCTTGATGCGTTAAGAGCTTTTTATAGCGAACAAGTAACTGTAAAGTTTACCCAACCAATAGAACCATTTATCCTTGAAGCAGAAAACGACGAAGGACTTGTTGAATTAGTTTTACCAATGCAAGGAGCGTAGTATAAAACGAAGTTGCTTTCATAGAAAGCAATATATAATTTGGTTATTGCAAACCAAATATAATATATAACAACTAAAACGAGGGTTAATTATAGATTAGGTTATTGATAACCAAATAATATAAACAAACAAGAAACAGCAAAGATATAAAACAAAATACACATATTTAGTTATTGATAACCAAACAATGTTAATATGCGATTTGTTTTAAGGGATTTGTTGTTGCTTCTTGAGTTGAAGCGCGAGGTAATTTTTATCGTGAATACTTTTGTTGTTGGCTACATAGGAAAAGCTCCGCTTAGCCCAAAAGTAGCTAGTTTATTTGAAGCGACAAACGAAAATTTAAAAGTTAAAATTTTTCATGTTTCCGAAAACGATATAAAAGAACTTTTATTAAACAAACAGTTTAATGTTTTGCTTGTGTCTGATCCGTTCACTAAAATTGTTATTGATTATTTGGATGTTTGTTCGAAAAGCGTCAAAAACACTTTTTGTTGTGATATGATTCACAATAAGAATGGCGTTCTTTGTGGATACAATACAATCGCTTCTTCTTTTGCTGAATATTTGAATGATAACAACATTAAAATAGAAAACAAAAAAGTTTTATTATTGGGTGACAACAGCTTTTCTAGAAGTATCAAATACATGCTAAATTCTTTAGGAAACAACTCTATTTTTGTATCGGATAGAAACGCTAAAAACGGCGCTGATATATCTTATAAAGACGCGAACAACAGTGATTATAATATCGTAATAAACACTGCTTACATCAACCCACAAAGATTCAATGATGAGCGATTGGTTTATGTTAAAAACTTTAGAAGTCTCGAATGTGTTTTGGATGTTTCTGATAATGTTTATAGATCTACTTATCTTTTTGATGCGAAAGAGTTAAATAAAAGCTATTTAAATGGGTTTGGATTTGTTTCTAGAAGAACTAGCTTAATCAATTCGCTTTGTTCGAAACAAATTATTTCTTGGCCGTTATGGAGTTCTTTTGTTATTGATGTTTTATCAAGCGATATAAATATTGTGTTTTTAGGTGTCGACACCAAATACAAGAAAGATCTTTATGATAAGTTTATAAAAGAAACCAATGCAGAAATAATTGATTTTAAAACCACAATATCTTCTCTTTTAAAAAAGATAAATTTATCCCATTTAATGGCTGATTACAGCTATTTAGAAATGGATTTTCTTAAGAAAGTTAAAGATATTAGAGGATGTGTTCTTGTTTCATCGGAAGAGACGATAAAAAATCGTGAATCATTAAGGTTTTTATCTAAGAACGGCTGTTTTGTATATTTGAAAACAAGAAAATTTGAAGACATTTTAAGCAAAAATAAGAAGAAGATCTTAATTTCTGCCGATCAACAAAAAGAAACGAATCAAAAATATAATGCATATTTTGAAAAATACGCGGATTTAACTTTGATTGATGAAGAAAATTTAGAAAATATATTTAAGAATATAAAAATGTTTTATATGGGAGGAAAATCGATATGATTTTATTAGACGGAAAACTAGTATCAAACATTGTTAAAGATAATGTAAAACAAAAAGTAGATGAAATTGTTAGTAAATATAACAAGGTTCCAACGCTTGCTGTTGTTATGGTTGGAAACAATCCAGCATCTGCTGTTTATGTAAGAAACAAAATTAAAGCTTGCGAAAAAGTTGGAATAAAATCTGTTCATGTTGTTTTAGACGAAACAATATCTCAACAAGAACTAGAAAACAAAATTAAAGAGTTAGCTGTCGATGATGAAATCAATGGAATTCTTGTTCAATTGCCTTTACCTGAAGGTTTTGATAGCGACTCAGCAATAAGATTGATTCCACAAAATAAAGACGTAGATGGCTTAACAAAAGGAAATGTAGCTGATCTTGTGCTTGGAGAAAAGGGAATAGTTCCTTGTACACCGTTAGGTGTTATGGATTTGCTAAAACACTATAATATCGAAGTATCTGGAAAAAGAGTTGTGATTATAGGAAGAAGTATGCTTGTTGGTAAGCCTCTATTCTTTTTAATGACTAACGCAAACGCAACAGTTACGTTGTGTCATTCAAAAACAAAAAACATCGCTGAAATAACAAAAGAAGCAGACATAGTCGTTTGTGCTCTTGGCAAAGCAAAATTCTTAAAAGAAGAAATGGTTAAAGACGGCGCAGTAATAGTAGATGTTGGAATCAATAAAACAGAAGACGGGCTTGTTGGCGACGCAGATTTTGACACTTTAAAAGAAAAAGCGTCATATATCACGCCTGTTCCAGGTGGGTGCGGACCGATGACTGTAGCCGAACTATTGAACAACACGGTTGACTGCTTTTATAAACAACAAACAAAATGAATGATGAGTTAGAAAAATATAGATTACACAGACATATAATGTGCATAGATTTAAAAAGTTTCTATGCTTCTGTAGAATGTGCAGATTTGGGTCTTGATCCTTTCAAGACTCCTTTGGTTGTTGCGGATAAATCTAGAGGCGGAGGCTCAATTTGTTTAGCTGTTTCGCCTTATTTAAGAAACAAGGGCGTACCAGGAAGATTAAGAATCTTTGAACTTCCAAAAAACGAAGATATCATTTATTGCAAGCCTAGGATGCACAAATATTTAGAAGCTTCTGCAAAAGTCGTAAGTATATTTTTAAGATACGTCTCAAAAGATGACATTCATATATATTCTGTTGATGAATCTTTTTTGGATTTTACTGATTATAAAAGGTTATATCCGATGGAAGACATCGACTTAGCAAAAAAAATAATAAAAGAGATTTATAACGAATTAAAGCTATACGCTACCTGTGGAATTGGTCCAAACATGCTTTTAGCGAAGCTCGCAATGGATATTGAAGCGAAGAAGAATAAAAGCCAAATAGCCTTATGGAATTATAACGATGTCGAAACGAAGTTGTGGAATGTACGACCATTATCAAAGATGTGGGGAATAGGTAGAAGAATGGATGTTCATCTATCTAATATGGGTTATAAAACTGTTGGCGATATAGCTAGAGCGGATGTAAATTTATTAAAGAAAAAGTTTGGTGTTATGGGCGAAGAGTTGTGGTATCATACTCACGGAATTGATATGTCTTTAATTCAAGACAAAAAGAAGTTTAAAGCTTTATCTAAAAGTTATGGCGTTGGTCAAGTTCTTTTTGAAGATTACGACGCCGAGAAAACTCCTCTTTTAATATTAGAAATGTCTGACGATATATCTTCAAGACTAAGAGAATCTAAGAAAAAAGCCACATGCGTACACCTTGCTATCGGATATAACCAGGATGTTGGAGGGGGTTTTTCTAGGCAGACGAAAGTTTTAGAACCTATAGATTTAGGCAAAGAAATAGCTGGAGTTTGTTTAGAAATCTTTAATAAGTTTTATGATGGCGAACCAGTTAGAAGAATAGCGATTGCTGTTAGCGGATTAAAAGATTTTACAGGAGTCCAACTTAGCTTTTTTGAAGACAAATTAAAAGACGTTAAAGAAAAGAAACTTTTTGACACTATTGACCAAATTAAAAGAAAGTACGGAAAGAACTCTGTTCGTAGAGCTTCTACGGAATTAGATTATTCTACAGCCAAAAAGAGAAACGAAGAGATCGGAGGTCATCATGAGTGATTATAAAGATAGAGGAATAATAAAATGGGCGCCTTTTGATGCGCTCACCGGTCACACCGCTGTTGTTGAAGAAATGATTTTTAATATTAATAAAAGACAAAAAAGCGTCATATTTTCTGATGAATATGCAGAATTTGATAGGGTTGTTAATCAGGCTGTTAACGAAAACGAAGAAATATCGGTTGATTATTTTGTTAATGGATACACTTATTCTACATATGGAAAAATTAAAAAAATAGATTTCAATAATAAATATTTAATTCTAGACACAAACGAAGCGATTTCGTTCGATTCTGTAATGAATATAAAGTTGGTGAAATAATGAAAACAAAAGCTTATGCAAAAGTAAATTTATTCTTAAATGTTAAAAATAAACGAGATGACGGATATCACGATCTTGAAATGGTTAATATTACGGTTGGATTATATGATGAATTAGAATTAAATTTAACTGATTCTGAAGTTGTTTGTAACACATCAAACAAAGAATTAAACAGCAAAAATAACCTCGCTTATAAAGCTGCTGTTTATATGAAAAAAAGATATAACGTAAAGAACGGTGTTGATATATACATTAATAAAAAGATTCCTGTAGGTGGGGGACTTGCTGGAGGAAGCGCTGATGCTGCCGCAACAATCGAAGCTCTAAATATACTTTGGAATCTAAATTTATCATTTGATGAGCTGCTTGAAATATCAAAAAACTTTGGTTCTGACACCCCTTATTGTTTATATAAAGGCCCTGCTATTGTTAGAGGAGTTGGTTTCGATATAGAACCTCTTTCTTTAGACATATCAAATTATGAAATATCTCTATATTCGCCTAAAGTAAACGTTTCAACTGGTGTGGTATTTAATAATTTAATCAATCATAACAAATATTCTTTAGAAGATGCTTTAAAAGCTTTTTCTAGTGATAATTATGACGAATTTGTAAAAGGACTAAATAACGATCTTCAAGACACTGTTTTTGAACTTTATCCAGAAGTAAGAAAAAGATATGAATTATTAAAGAACGCATACGGTGAAAAAGGTTTGTTTATGAGCGGATCGGGCTCAACTTTGGTTAGAATAACTAAGAAAAAATAAAATTTTTCAATTTTTTATGCTTTGCACCTCTGTTTTTAACAAAAAGCG
>CALCVH010000072.1 GCA_937907585.1 uncultured Bacillota bacterium
CCATAAGAATGGCTACTTTTAGTATGCGATTATTAAGCCAAATAAAATAATTATGAAATTTTACTTGATTTATTTATAGTTGGCTCATTTAATCTAAAGTTATATATTTTAGACATTGATAAAACTATTAATATTTGACTTGGAAGATAGAATGACCATATGAGTCTACCTCCTTTTCCTATTAAATTAGATAAACCAACATTTATGTCACAACCGATAAATAATAATAGTCCTATAGTAAATATTAATGAAGTAATGAATCTTGTTTTATCATGTCTTAAAATAATTGTTGAAATCATAGAATCAATAAAGTTCATTACTAGATTAATGAAATAGAATATAGTTACTATATTTAGATAATTAAACATGTCTATAAAAGGCATGATTATTAAACATATAATAAATGAAATGACTCTAATTCCAATTGATACGTATATTCTATTTTTAGTAAAATTAGTTGAGTAAATAAGCCTTAAAAAATACATTATTTGTACGACTATAAATGTTGATACACCTAGTTCGAAATATTTACCTAAATATAATAAAAATGTATCTGATACAAAGGTAAATATTAACGCTATTACTACAAATATACTATCTAATCTAGATTGTTTAGAATACCCATCTTTTCTATCCTTTAGTATCTCTAATACAAATGAAGTTATAGAAAAGATGTTTATCAATATTATTGATTCATATTTGATTAATGAATTATTATTTAAAATTGATTTAACCCAATCATCTATCATAAAAGATACGTAAATAAAAAGTTCTAACGCTAGAAACAATGATAAATATATAATTTTCCCAATCTTAAATAACTTGTTGTTTTTCATATATAAAGAAAATGTGAAGCTAAAACTTCACATTATTATTTCTTTTCTCCTTTATATGCATCATATCCGCCCTTCATATAGTAAACCATGATAGCGCCATTTCTTACATATGATTTCGCAACTCTATAAGCACTTTTTCCATTTTGATCATATATAAAAATAGGAATATCTTTTCTGATCATTCCTGATCTTGCGCCACTTCCACCTGGAAAGTTTTTAGCGCCAACCAGTTTTTCTAATTCAAAAGCTTTCGCATTTCTAATATCAACGAGTGTGCCTTTTCTTTTAGTATCCATGAATTCTTTGACATCTAATCCTTGAATCTTTGTTTTATCAACCTTTCCTCTTTTGGTTAGGAATAGTCCAACCAACAAGCCTATTGTTATGGCTAGGAATAGGTAAGTAGGATTAAATTGAGTTGCGTCCGCTAATAATAAATACATAATAACCACCTTTATGTCTATTATATACTTTTTTTATTTTTTTACATAATCAAAATTTCTTTATAGGTTTCATCTCCATCATTTAATTATAGACAAAAGACTAATTTTTAGATATAATTTATTTTAGAATAAATTAATCGGAGGTTTTTATGATTAATACTAATGAATTCAAAACTGGTGTTACAATCGCTTTTGATGGAAATATCTACGAAGTATTAGAGTTCCAACATGTAAAACCAGGAAAGGGTGGAGCTTTTGTTCAAAGCAAGCTTAAAAACTTACGTACTGGCGCAACTATTTCATATACTTTTAACGCAGGCGTAAAGATTGATACTGCTGAAATCAAAAAGATTCCAATGAGCTATATTTATGATAATGGTGATAACGCTGTATTCATGGATAACGAAACATATGAACAAGTAGAAATGCCTAAATCACAAATCGCCTATGAACTTCAATTCTTAACATTAGGTGGAAACGCATTAGTTAGATTCTATGAAAATGAAGTTTTAGGTATCATTTTACCTGATAAAATGGTTCTTGAAGTTACTGATACTCCTCCAGGAGAAAAAGGTAATAGCGCAACTAATACACAAAAGGAAGCCACTCTTGAAACTGGATTAAAGATTAGAGTTCCTATGTTCATCAACAACGGCGAAAAGATCGTTGTAAATACAACTACAGGTAAATACGACTCAAGAGCTAAGGAATAGTTATTTAATATAATGGACCCTCTTATATGTAATATATTGGCTATAAACTGGGGAATTACCTCAATTTATGCAGGAATTATTATATTGCTTCTAATTTGTTCATCTTTCTTTTCTAAGTCAGAAACTGTGTTTTCCAGCGTTTCTAAAGCAAAGCTTATGACTTACATAGATGAAAACAAAAAAGGAGCTCGTAAGGCTTTATGGCTCGCAGATAACTTCGATAAAGTATTATCAGTATTATTAGTTGGAAATAACTTAGTAAACATTGCTATATCAACATTAGGCTTAAGACTTTTCTTAGGTCTTTTCGAATATGATGGCTCATATGTTGATGTTATCAACACTGTCGCAATCACAATTATAGTCCTTATCTTTGGTGAAATATTACCTAAATCTAGAGGTAAATCTAATCCAGAAAAATATGCGCTTAAATCTTCTGGATTCTTATATGTTATTGTTAAGATATTAACCCCAATCTCATATCCATTCTATAAAATGAATAAACTCACTATGAGCGATGATACTGAAGAATCTGAAAATATATCATCAGATGATTTAGAGAATATCATTGATACTATGGAAGAAGAAGGAGAGATAGATTCTAAAGAAGCTGATATGCTTCAAAAAGTCTTGGATTTAAATGAAGTAGATGTTAAAGACATCATGACTCCAAGAGTTGACTGCGTCTATTTAGATATTAATTCACCTATTGATGAAGTTAAAAAATGTTTCTTCCAAAATCAGTATTCTAGAGTACCTGTCTATAAAGATTCTATAGATCATATTGTAGGTGTGCTATTTGAAAAAGATTTCTTTAAAGAATATATAGTTAACCCTAAATTATCATCTATTAAAAGACTTCTTCAAAAGCCTGTATATGTAGTTGGATCTATGCGCGCAGATGATCTTTTAACACTATTTAGGAAAAAGAAAAATCATCTCGCTATAGTAGTTGATGAATATGGTGGATTTGATGGTGTTGTTACTATGGAAGACTGTCTAGAAGAGTTAGTTGGTGAAATATTTGATGAACATGATGATGTTCCTGTAACTATCAAAAAAATAGGAGAAAATAAATACGAAGTATCAGGTGATTTAGAAATAGAGAATCTATTTGATTATTTTGATATCGAAGGTGAAATTGAAACTGACGCAACAACTGTAGGTGGTTTAGTTCAAGAACTTCTTGAAAGACTTCCTGAAGTAGGCGATAGCGTTCAAATAAAAGTGGTTTCAAAAGTTATTTATAATGAGATAGATTCTGAAGAAGGAATCGAATATAAATTATTAGTATTCACTGTAAAAGACATTGAACAAAATCGTATTACTACTGTTGAATTAGATTTGTTTGACATAGATAATGTTGAGGAGACTCAAAAAGAAAATGAATAAAATAGATATTTTAAGGGATATAATACTAAATTCTAAACATTTAGTTTTCTTTGGCGGCGCTGGTGTTTCAACCGCATCCAATATTCCAGATTTTAGAAGTTCAAAAGGTATCTATAATGAGAAATACGGAAATATTCCAATTGAATCTATTATTTCTCATTCTTTTTTCGTTAGTCATCCTGATATTTTCTATAGTGTATATAAAGATAAACTTTGTTTTCCTAACGCCTTACCAAATGATTGTCATTTGGTATTAGCGAAATTAGAAAAGATGGGAATACTAAAATCTGTTATCACACAAAATATTGATGATTTACACGAGAAAGCAGGAACTAAAAACATATATAAACTTCATGGATCTATAACTATCAATCACTGCGTAAAATGTCATAAAGAATATCCATTATCATATGTTTTAAATAGTAAAGGTGTGCCTTACTGTGAAGACTGTGGTTCAATCGTTAAACCAGATGTGGTCTTATATGAAGAACCGCTTGATTATAATACAGTTAATGGCGCTATTAGCGAGATTAAAAAAGCTGATACCTTAATTATTGGTGGGACATCTTTAGTAGTTTATCCTGCCGCATATTATTTAGAATATTTTAAAGGTAAAAACCTTGTCATTATCAATATGAGTAAAACATCTAAAGATAGTGACGCAACACTAGTTATTAATGATGATATCGCTAAAGTATTTAGGGAGTTAAATATATGATATTATCAATTATTTCATTTTTATCAGAAAACCTATATTACATGGTTTTAACTGGCGTAATAATCATGTTGGTAGTTTCATTCATCATCGCAACTATCAAAATGAAAAAACAAAAAAACGCCATTGATGAAGAAAGAAAAAAGAATGAAATACAGGCTCCTAAATCTAAGAAGAGATTCGTTCAAGGAACCATAATTTCTAAACAAGAAATAATTACCCCAAATGAAGGAGAAATAAAAAATGAATAACGCTATTATATTATCAGCGGGAAAAGGCTCAAGAATGAAGTCTGAGCTTCCAAAAGGCGCATTTAAAGTATTATATAGACCAATGGTTGTATATTCTGTAGTCGCTTTAAGAGAAGCTGGATTCGATAAAATAAACGTTGTTGTAGGACACAAAAAAGAAGTTATAGAAGAGATATTACAGGGATTTGACTGTGTATTCAGTGTCCAAGAAGTATTAAATGGCACAGCTAAGGCTGTAGAATCTGCGAAAGAAAACTTAATAAATGAAGATGGCAATACAGTAATTCTTCCTGTAGATATGCCTCTAATTACTAAAAATCTATTATTAGAATTAACTCAATATCATGAAGAATCAGGTAATGATTTAACTGTTTTATCTTCTATAGTAGATAATCCATTCTCATATGGAAGAATTGTAAGAGATAAATTTGGAAACTTTGTCGCTATAAAAGAAGAGTTAGAAGCGACTTCAGAAGAAAAGATGATAAAGGAAGTAAATAGTGGTGTATATATGGTTAATAATAAACTACTATTCGATGCTTTATCAAAGGTAAAAAACAATAATAAAAAAGGAGAATACTATTTAACTGATATAGTATCTATCCTTAAATCACAAAAATGTAAAGTTGGTTCATATATCTATAAAGAACCAGATGAGATAACAGGAGTTAATGACCTTAAAACTTTAGCGCACGCTGAAACAATCTTGCGTAGAAGAATCAATGAAGATTTAATGGATCAAGGTATCTATATCGTTAATCCTGATACAGTCACTATTGGTCCAGATGTCATAATTGAACATGATGTTACAATTTTGCCTAATACATATATTTATGGTCAAAGTAGAATAGGACAAGGTTCTAAAATAGGACCTAATTCAGAACTAATTAACGCTGATATCCATAATAATGTAACAGTCGCTCATTCAATAGTAAGAGACTCAGTTGTAATGGATAACGCTATTGTTGGTCCATTTGCGCATATTAGAAACCATACTGTAGTAGGACAAAACGGTTTAGTTGGTAACTATGTAGAAGTTAAAAACACTACAATTGGCGAAAACACTAAGGCAGCTCACTTAGCTTATATTGGTGATGCGGAAATTGGAAAAGATGTTAATTTTGGTTGTGGATCAATTACTGTTAACTATGATGGAACTAAGAAATGGAAAACAAAGATTGGCGATAATGCGTTTATAGGCGCATCTTCTAATTTGATTGCGCCAATAGAAATAGAAAGAGGCGCAACTATTATCGCAGGATCTACTATTTCTAAAAACGTTCCTGAAGGCGCGATGGCTATCGCTAGACCAACGCAGTTAAACACAAAGAACTATGCGACTATAATTAAACAAAGAGAAGAGACTAGAGACAAAAACAAAAAGGTAGAAAATTAGATGCGGTGTAGATATGAAAGTGGTAGATAAGTTAAACAAGTTAAGAGAATTAATGAAGAAGAATAAATTAGATGCGTATATCATTTTAAACGCTGATATGCATTCTTCTGAATATGTTAATAAATACTATAAAGAAAGATCTTTTATGTCATCTTTTGATGGATCTAATGGTACTATGATTGTTACTAAAGATAGCGCATATCTATGGACTGATGGAAGATATTTCTTACAGGCAGAAATAGACTTAAAAGATACCACTATATCTTTAATGAAGATGGGTACAGAAGGATATCCATCTATAGAAGAGTTCATAGAAAATAATTTAAAGAATAAGACTATTGGATTAAATGGATCCTATGTTTCATATGATTTTGTTGAAGGAATTAAGAAGACTTCTAAAGTAGTATCTAATATAGATTTAATAGATGAGATATGGACTGACAAGGGCGAATTAGAAACATCTAGAATTTGGATGATGCCTATTAGTTTATCTGGAGAATCAACATCTAGTAAACTCTCTAGAGTAAGAGAAGAACTAAAGAAAGATAACGCATCATTACTTTTAACAAATATAGATGATATCGCTTGGCTTTATAATTTAAGAGGAAACGACCTTCCTATCACTCCAGTATTTTTATCATTTGCGTATATAACTAGCGAAGATAGCTATATCTTCTTAAATTCTAATAAGTTAAATGAGGACAGCAGAATTAATCTAGTAGAATCTAATACAATTATCTATGAATATGATGAAATATTACCATTCCTAAATAAATTAAAAAATGAAACTATCCTTGTTTCATTTAAGAATACTAACTATTCATTTATTGACGCAATTAAGGATAACAATAAACTAATCAATAAAGTTTCACCTACAGTTTTAATGAAAGCTATTAAAAATGAAACTGAAATTGAAAACAATATCGATGTTCATATATCTGATGGCCTCGCAGTATTCAGGTATATGAAATATGTAAAAGAAAATTATCCTAAAGTAGAAATGGATGAATATTCTTTAGCTTTAAAAGTTCTTGAATATAGAAAGATGGATCCTCGATTCTATGAAGTATCATTTGATTCTATATCATCTTGGAATGAAAATGGCGCAATTGTCCACTATGAACCTACAAAAGAATCATCTAAGAAATTTAGTGGTAGTGGATTCGCTCTACTTGATAGTGGTGGACAATATATGGGTGGCACAACTGATATCACAAGAACTATCGCTCTAGGTGATATTACTCAAGAAATGAAGCATCATTACACTTTAGTTCTTAAAAGTCATATAGACGTATCTATGTGTAAATTTAAAAAAGGAACTAGTGGAATGAATATCGATATGTTAGCGAGAGCGCCATTCTGGAAAGAAGGATTAGATTATAATCATGGTACAGGCCACGGAGTAGGATACATGCTTAACGTTCATGAAGCACCTAATGGATTAAGATATAAAATGGTTCCTGAAAGAAGCGATAGTGCACTAACAGTACCTGGAATGATCTGTTCAATTGAACCAGGAATCTATTTAAGTGGTAAATATGGTATAAGAATAGAAAATGAAATATTATGTGTTCCATATTTAAAGAATGAATATGGTGAGTTCTATCAATTTAAAACTATCACATATTGTCCATATGATTTAGACGCAGTACTAGTAGATGAGTTAACTATAGATGAAAAGAATTGGCTAAATGATTACCATAAAATGGTATATGACGCCTTATCTAAAATCTGTGAAAAAGATGAATTAGATTACTTAAAACATGTAACAAGAAGAATATAATGATTATTATTGGTTTTGAAAAAATATCTTTAGTAAATTTTGATAATGAGGTTAGCGCAACCATCTTCCTAAATGGTTGTAATTTTAGGTGTCCATTTTGTCACAACTATGAATTTGTTGTGCCAACAGGAGAAGACTTTAAAACCTATACACAAGAAGAAATATTAGATTATCTAAATAAAAGAAAAGGCTTATTATCAGCTGTAGTTATTACAGGTGGAGAACCTACCTGTAATAAGGATTTAAAAGATTTCATTATCAAGATTAAAGATTTAGGATATAAGATTAAACTTGATACAAATGGTTCACATCCTGATATGGTTATAGAACTATTTAAAGAAGGTTTAATTGACTATGTTGCAATAGATATTAAGAACTCAAAAGAAGAATATTCTAAAACTATCGGACTAAATAATTACAACACTAACGATATAGAAAAAATGGTCTCATTCTTATTAGATAATAACTATGATTATGAATTTAGAACCACTATGATGGATGGATTCCATACTATAGAATCCATTACAAAAATGGGAGAATGGATAAAAGGCGCAAAAAGATTGTTCCTTCAAAAATTTGAAGTTAGTGAATATGTTCCAGATAAAACACTAAAGCCAATAGAAAAAGAAAAAGCTCTAAAATATAAAAATATACTAGAAAAATATGTTAAATCAGTATCCTTAAGAGGATATGATGGTTAATCATTATTGATATATAAAAGGATGTCGCTTGACATCCTTTTTAAACCCAATCATATATGATTAGCTTAAATATTTATTTAGGTTAAAAGCGCATATTGCGGCGTCATTCATTGCGGTAGTTAATTGTCTAACCTGTTTAACTCTACAATCTCCAATAGCGTATAAGCCAGGAGTTTTTGTCTCCATAAATTCATTAGTAATGATATATTGTTTTTCTCTATCAACTAAATCTTTAAAGATATCTGTTTTTGGAGTTTGTCCAATCGCGATGAATACAGCTTTAGAGTTGATATGAACTAGTTCATTAGTCTTAGTATTTCTAAAGTTAAGACCATCCATATTATCATCACCCGTAACTTCTTCTAAAGATATTTCTTTATATATTTGAACATTTTCTTTCTTTAACAATTTATCTACTAATATTTGTTCACCAAAGAATCTATCAAACAACATACAGAAGTTTACTTTCTTACAGATTCCTGACAATAGAAGCGCATATTGTAAAGCGGTGTTCGCATCCCCAATAACACTAACTTCTTCACCATTAAAGAAAGCACCATCGCATAATGCACAATATGAAACACCATTTTTTTCTATGCCTTTAGCTTTTAATTTATTGTGTTCAGCACCAACTGCGACTACAACTGTTTTTGATTCATATTCGTTATAGTCAGTTTTAACTTTGAAGATATCTCCAACCTTTTCTACTGATTCAACATTTTCAAGCTCCATCTCTGCGCCTAAATCAGTAATCTGATCAAATAGCTGCATAGAAAGATCCATTCCGCTTATTGCTTTAATTGAAGGGAAGTTTTCTACTTTAGGAGAATTGGCTATCTGTCCACCAATTTGTTCCTTTTCTAATATTAATACTGTCTTACCATTTCTTAGAATGTTTAAGGCTGCAGTCATTCCTGCAGCCCCACATCCGATTACTATTGAATCGTACATATTATTTACTTTCTTCTATATATCTCTTAATTTCTGATGCGTTATTATAATATACTACATCATCTTTAGCTGGAACAATTAATGTTGGAGCTTTAACTACTTTATAAGCTTCAGTTAAGTCACGATTGCTCATGGCGTCTACTACTTCGTATTCTACGCCTGCTTTATCTAACATCATCTTAGCCATTTTGCAGTTAGGACAAGTTGGAGATGTGAATAATAAAATTTTATCAGTTTTTTGAGTCTTAGTTTCAACTTGAGCTTCTTCACAAGATCTTGCAGTGAATTCTGCATAACTCTTATCGATTTCGTATTCTTTTCTTTCTTTGAATTCTTGAGTTTTTCCTGCATTCCAGTTTTTGATTGGTCTATAATAACCAGTTATTCTTGAATATACTTCAGTTTCTTTTCCGCAATGTGGACAAACTGCTACATTACCAGTTAAGTAACCATGTTCTGCACAGATTGAATATGTTGGAGATAATGTGAAGTATGGAAGTTTATAGTTTTCAGCTATAGTTTTAACTAATTTAGCAGTAGCCTGCCATGAAGGCATTCTTTCACCTAAGAATGTATGGAATACTGTACCAGATGTATATAGAGGTTGGAATTTATCTTGTACATCTAATGCTTTAAATACATCTTCAGTGTACCATACTGGTAAGTGGCTACTATTAGTATAATATGGAGTGTTGTCATCAGAAGTAGCAGTGATGATATCAGGGAAAGCTTCCTTATCATGTTTCGCAAGTCTATATGATGTAGATTCAGCTGGAGTAGCTTCTAAGTTATATAAGTCACCATATAATTCTTGGTAGTCTGATAATTTTTCTCTCATGAAGTTCAATACTTCAACAGTGAATGCTTGAGCTTCTTCATGAGTTAAATCTTCTCTGATCCATTTAGCGTTTAGACAAGCTTCGTTCATACCAACTAAACCGATTGTAGAGAAGTGGTTGTTGAATGTTCCAAGATATCTCTTTGTATATGGATATAATCCTTGATCTAATAATCTGCTTACTACTTGTCTCTTAATCTTTAATGATTTCGCAGCTAAATCCATTAAGTGAGTTAATCTTTCATAGAAGTCAGCTTTATCTTTTGATTGATATGCAATTCTAGGCATGTTGAGTGTTACTACACCAACAGAACCAGTTGATTCACCAGAACCGAAGAAGCCACCAGATTTCTTTCTTAATTCTCTTAAGTCAAGTCTTAATCTGCAGCACATACTTCTAACATCTGATGGTTCCATATCAGAGTTGATATAGTTAGAGAAGTATGGAGTTCCATATTTCGCAGTCATTTCGAATAATAATCTGTTGTTTTCAGATTCATTCCAATCGAAATCTCTTGTGATTGAATATGTTGGGATTGGATATTGGAATCCTCTACCATTTGCGTCGCCTTCGATCATAATTTCGATGAAAGCTTTATTAACCATTCCCATTTCTCTTGCACAGTCTTTATACTTAAATGGCATTTCTTTTCCGCCAACTATGCAGTTGAGTTCAGCTAAGTCATTTGGAACTACCCAGTCTAATGTAATATTTGTAAATGGAGCTTGTGTTCCCCAACGAGAAGGAGTGTTTACACCATATACAAATGATTGGATACATTGTTTAACTTGTTTATAAGTTAGGTTGTCTACTTTTACAAATGGTGCTAAATATGTATCGAATGATGAGAATGCTTGAGCGCCAGCCCATTCGTTCTGCATAATACCTAAGAAGTTAACCATTTGGTTACATAAAGTTGATAAGTGAGAAGCAGGAGTAGAAGATATCTTTCCAGGAACTCCTCCTAAACCTTCTTGAATTAATTGTTTTAAGCTCCAACCTGCACAGTATCCTGTTAACATTGATAGATCATGGATGTGGAAATCGCAGTTCTTATGAGCTTTAGCGATTTCTTCATCATAGATTTCATTTAACCAATAGTTCGCAGTAATAGCGCCTGAGTTAGAAAGAATTAAACCACCTACTGAATATGTAACAGTTGAGTTTTCTTTAACTCTCCAGTCATTGATCTTTAGATAGTTATCAACTGTATCTTTATAGTTAAGAAGAGATTTTTCTGTTTTTCTGATATTTTCATGGCGCTTTCTATAAAGAATATATGCTTTCGCAACTTCTTCATAAGAAGCTTGAATTAATACTACTTCAACAGAATCTTGAATATCTTCAACGTTCACGATTCCTTTTTTAACTTTCTTTTCAAAATTAGAAGTTACTCTTAAAGCTAGTAATTCAATAATATCTTGTGAATACTCAACATGAGTTTCTTCAAAAGCGCTGATGATAGCGTCTTCAATTCTCTTGATATCGAAATTTACTATTTCTCCATCTCTTTTTCTTACTTTAAACATTTTATCTCCTCCAGAAAATTTTATTTTTGTATAATCAATATGCACTAAAAATTTATTTTTCGCAAAACATATGCTCACGAAAATTAAAAATATTTTTCTTGCGCTCGCACGATAAGATTAAAATAAAAACCTTTAAAGGTTTTTATTTTGTTTATAATTACGTACGAGTCTTTCCAACTAGGTAAACATATTTTAGAATTAAAAGCTTTTTTTGTAAAGAGCACTATTTTATATTTAGACATAATAGCGTCAAAAAAAATTTAAAATTGTCCTATCTTTAGGGCTTTTATTTTTTTTAATCTGCTAAATATATAAATTTGATAAAAAATTTTTTTAAAAATACTTGTATTTTATATTCAATAAAAAATGTTATTAAATTTGGTATATTTTTTCATATTTTTGACTTAAATACTCTATATATTCCTTAGTAGAAAATTCCTTACCTGTAATTTTCTTTATCCACTCATTTGGATCATTTAATCCCGCAATATTAAATACATTATTTTTAAGCCATTCTTTAATAGCCTTTAAATTGCCTTCCTTAAGGGTTTCATCAAAATCTAAGTCTTTCTTCATTCTATTTAGAATCATCGCTCCATAGGCGTTTCCTAAAGCGTAAGAAGGGAAATATCCAAAGAGTCCTCCACCCCAATGCATGTCCTGTAAGATTCCGTCTTTATCACCTTTAGGTTCGATACCTAAATATTCTTTATATTTCTTATTCCATAATACATTTAAATCTTTTGTATCTATAGTTCCATTAATTAAACCTTTTTCAAGTTCATATCTAATTAATATATGTAAACAGTAAGTTAATTCATCTGCTTCAGTTCTAATTAATGAAGGTCTAACTATGTTTACACCTTCATAGAACTCATCAAATGATACGTCTTTGAATGTATCACCACATACTTCATTAGTCTTATTATATAAATGTAATAAATAGTTTCTATTTCTACCTATTATATTCTCATAGAATCTAGATATTGTTTCATGCATGGCGCTTGTCATAGATTCTTCCATACCCACTGTAAAGAATTTATGTGGTTCATTTTGACCGAATATCGCGTGACCTCCTTCATGAGCAACAGAGAATATATTAGATAAATAATCATTTTCATGATAGTGAGTAGTTATTCTTGTGTCATGTTCACTAGGAAAACATGTGAATGGATGTTCTGTAGTTGATATTACTCCACTATTTAAATCAAAATCATTGAAGTTTAATATCCAGTTAGATAATTTTTCTTGTTTCCATATAGGAACATTATAAGTTAAAAAGTCTTCTCTTATCTTTTTCTTACTATTTACTATTCTTTTAAGCAGAGGAACTATTCCATTTTTAATATCTTCAAAGAACTTATCTAATATTCTTTCATTATTTCCTGATTCATAATCATCTAATAAGGAATCATAAGGAGTATCAAACTTTTTATCTCTTAATGATATTTCTTTTCTTTTTAATTCCACTATTTTCTTAAGGTGAGGTTCAAAAAGAGAATAATCATTTTTCTCTTTAGCTTTTTTCCACATAGAAGAAGCAGTAGATATTGTTAAACTCATTTCATAATCTAGTTCAGGAGTGATATTTTTAGATTTTTCATATTCTCTATACTGTAATTCAAATTTTCTTTGGTATTCTATATCGAATTCATCTTTATGGTTATAAGCTTCTATAACATAATTAATATAATCATCACTCTTTAGTACTTTAAATAAATCATTAGAAACTCTGCTCATAGCTTTATTAGCTTCATTAGTAGAATTGATTGGCGCAACAGTTTCATGATCAAAAGAAAACACTTCTAAGATATAGCTATAATCTTTAAAGTATTCATTATAATAATTCGCTTTTTCTAATATTTCTTTCTTATTCATAAAATCACCTTTCAAAAATATATTACATTAATATAAAAGTAATTCAATATTTATTTTAAAAATAATTATTAAAGAAAATAATGTTCAATATATTTGACATTAAAATTAAAAATAGTGTAAAATAATAATATGAATAATAAAGTGGAAATTGGTAAAAAAATTAAAAATAAAAGATTACAACTAAATTTAAGAATGGATGATGTTGCTAGTAATGTAGGCATCACTAGGTCAACGTTATGGTCAATAGAAAATGGCAATGGAAACTATACTATTGATGTTCTTCTTAACATATTAGATTTTTTAAATATGCCTATTAATATTGACTCGACAGAAATAAGCAAAAGAAGAAGATCAACAAGAAAAAATACTGTTTTAGACAAAAAGATCAATAGATTTATTATTATGTGTGTTGAACAATATGCATCCTACGCTAATCTAAGTAGCAGCGATGCATATAATAAATTAAACAAAAATGGCATTATAAACGAACTTAAAAACGATTATGAAGACATGCATGGTATGTCGACTCTTATGTTGAATGAGTATATTGATAAAAGATTATCAGGAGGTATTCTATGATTTTGTACCACGGTTCAGATGTTGAAGTTAAGGATCCTATAATCAAGAAATCTGAAAAGGGTAGAGACTTTGGATGTGCTTTCTACTTAACTCCAATCAAAGAACAAGCTGAAAGAATGGCAAAAAGAAAACAAAAGATGAACAAAAGTTCTTCTGCCATAGTGAATGTTTATTATTGGAATGAAAGTGAAAAATACAATTTAGACTACAAATTATATAACGAACCTAATCTTGAATGGCTGGAAATGATAATAAAATGTAGAACAAATCCATCATATAAACATAGTTTTGATATTGTAGAAGGGAAAATTGCGGATGATACTGTAGGTGAAACTATTCTTTTTGTAATAGATGGTATTATGAAAAAAGAAGACGCTATTGAGAGATTAAAATTTCAAAAAGTTAATTCTCAAATTGCTTTTTGTAGCGAAAAATCATTAAAACAACTAAGATTTGAAAGGAGTTATGTAGTAAAATAATGAAGCACGTCCTTTCTAAAACGATTCTTATTTCTCAAACTATTGAGTTAATAGCGAAAAAATACAAACTAACTTTAGATGAAGCAAGAAATAGATTTTATGCATCTGATATATCTTCACTACTAGATGATGATGAAACAGGTCTTTATGGTGAGTCAGCATTATATTTATTGTCTTTATATGAAAATCATCTAAATAAATGAAACAACTATGAATGTTTCTTATAAAGTTCTTAATATAATTAAAAAAATGAACGTTTAACAAAAATGATGATTGTGGTATATTTAGATATAAAGGGGTAATTAAATTATGAAAAAGAAAGCTATAGTATTTGATCTAGATGGCACTTTATTAGACACAAGAGAAGATATTGCTGATTCAGTGAATTATGCTTTAAAATTAAATGGTTTAGATGAACTTGAATTAGATGATATTATTGAAAAAACGGGTAAGGGAAATAGAAAACTAATCCGTGATTGTGCACCGCTAGCTGATGATAAGACAATAGAAAAGATTTATAGTGATTTTGTAAAGTACTATAGTGATCATGCGATGATTAAAACTACTATATATCCTGGAATGGCTGAAACATTAGTTAAACTAAAAGAAAAAGGATATAAGATGGCTGTAGTATCTAATAAGATTGATTCTATAACAAAGAAAATAGTTAATCATTATTTTAAAGATGTATTTGATTATGTTCTTGGTGGAGTAGATGGTGTTAAACTAAAACCAGCTCCAGATATGGTATACGTTGCGATATATAATCTCAAATTCCCAGTAATAGATACAGTCTATATTGGAGATTCACTAGTAGACTATGAAACAGCAATAAACTCTAAGATGAGCTCTATCATTGTTTCATATGGATACGCTTCTAGATTTGAACTTGAAATTAGAGGATGTCCTATAATTATCGATGAAGCAAAGGATATATTAAATTTCTTATAATATGATTTATTTAATTGGTGGTTCAAGCAAATCAGGAAAAAGTTATATATCTAAAAAGATAATGGAAGAAAAAAATATTCCATTCTTTTCAACTGATTTCTTATTATGGAGCTTAGGTGGAAAGAATGGACTTTTTAGTTATTTTGATTCATCTAATAAAGTATCGCCTATATTAGAAGAATATATTTTAAAGATATTATTCTTTATAAATAAAAACAATCAAGATTATGTTATAGAGGGTACGCATATTACATTATCACTATATTTAAAGGTAAAATCTTTATATAAAGATAATGTGAAAGGTATATTCTTAGGATATATAAATACTACACCACTAGATAAATATAATGAAATTAAAAAATATGAAAACAATGATTCAAATAAATGGTATTCATATTTATCTAAAGATGAATTCTTAACTTTTATTTCAGATCAAATAAATGAATCTAAGCTTTTAAAAGAAGAGCTAAACTCTAAATCATTAGATTTATTTTATGAAGTAAATAATATAGAAAAAGACTATAAATATATTATAGATAAACTATTCGAGATGTAGCGTAGTGGTAACGCGCTGGGTTCGGGACTCAGAGATCGAAGGTTCAAGTCCTTTCATCTCGACACTTGAAACTTTTGTGTTGATAAGAGATTTTGTCTCAAGTCAACACTTTTTTGTTATTTTGGGGTATTTTTACTAGGGTTCAAGTCCTGTTATTAGTAAAATTGCCTAGTTTTTTATTGCATTGTATTGGATTGATTCAACTTCATAAAAAAGCTTTAGTGTATTTTTTCATGACAGGTATACGATTGTTCACCTTTCGTGTCATTCGTGTAAATAACATATTTCTTTTATAAATAGGTTTATTTTTAATAATTATTCCCCTTTTTATTGGATGGGAAAAAAATAAAAAAATTTTTGAAAAAAGGTGTTCAAAATGAAGATTTTTGTCCCTTATCTATTGAAGGAGGTAAGTTATATGGTTAAAGAAGAAGTTATTAAGCTTAAAATTGAAGGAAAATCCTACAGTGAGATTTCAAGAATCATAGGAGTAAATGAGTCTACAGCTAAAACTATTTATAATAGATTTAAGAGTAGTCATCCTGAATCATTTTGCCCTATGTGTTCAAAGTTCTTAATTCAAACTAAAGGGCATCGCCAGAAAAGATTCTGTTCTAGTAAATGTAAAGACCATTACTGGAACTTAATGAAAAACCAAAAGAATAAGTAAGGAAACTTATGAGAGACTAGCCAATATTTAAACTGGCTAGTTTTTCATTTTTTATGTTCTCTAACCAATCTAAAGAACGTACCTCTAGATACTCCTATAATATTAGCAGCTTCAGTATTTGTTATTTTATGATTAATATATTTATCTAATATTTCATTGGTGTTATGTGGCAAAACTACTTTTGGTCTGCCAAACTTAACACCTTTTTCTTTTGCGATTCTGATTCCTTCAGCCTGTCTTTCTCTTATATTATTTCTTTCATTTTCTGCTACAAATGATAATACTTGAAGAACAATATCACTTATAAATTTTCCAACTAGATTTTTACCTTCAATCCTAGTATCAAGTAGTGGCATATCAAGTACCTTTATATCAGCACCTATGGTTTTTGTAATATGAGCCCATTCCTCAAGTATCATATGATAATTTCTACCTAGACGATCTATTGATTTAACAATTAGTAGGTCATCCTTTTTTAATTTCTTAATTAACTTTTTATAGTTAGTCCTATCAAAATCCTTACCTGATTCTTTATCTACATAGATAAATTTATCATCCACCCCAAATTCTTTAATTTCTACATATTGCCTATCGATATTTTGTTGTTTAGTTGAAACTCTAATATAAGCATAAATCAACTTAATCACCTCCGTATTATATACATCTATAAAACGGAAAATTTATCAAGTGATAAGTAATAAAAAAGAGGCATCAGTAACGATATAAAAATGTATACCTTTTGATACCTCAGATTATTTCACTAATTTACCAAAATTATATCACATATTTTCTAAAAAATCTCTATTTTTTTCTGTGTTATGATAAACTCCAATAATTCATACAATTTGAGACTTCAAAGGCTTCGCTAGTCGATTAAATGGTCTCATATGATCGATTATCAAAAGGCAGTAAAAGACTTACAAGATAAGTTAATTATGACACAAGCAGAATTTGCATATATGCTTGGTGTTTCTTTTACCTCAATCAATAGATGGAAAAACGGTCTTAATAGACCAACAACAGTTGCTAGAAAGCAAATAGTGCAGCTTTGTAAAGAAAACAATATCGAATTGAAAGAGGTAAATGAATAATGCGATATTTGGGAAATAAAGAATCAATTGTAAGTGAAATAGTAGATTTAATAGATAGAAAGGGGCTTCTAACTAATCGATGCTCTTTCTTTGGTGCCTTTTGTGGAACCGGAACTGTTAGTAATGCTGTAAAGGATAAATTTGAAATAATACTTAATGATAATCTTTGCTTAGCGACAACATTTTAAATAGGGCGCATAGTTAAAGACTATTGCAAATATAGTACTTTTTGGGTTGAATGGAGATTGAATAAATGAATGAGTTATGTGAAACAATTATTATTAAAGATAATGAATTGACGGATGAACTGAGAGATGAATGTATCCAAATTTTTAATAAAGTTAGAAACATGTCGTTAGAAGAAAGAAGACTTCATTATGAGGAACTCAATTTATTACTTCAAAAGATTTTAAATAACAAAAATAAAAATTATAATGATTTTGTTAATAAATTAAAGCAAAAAGATTTGATAATTCCGGTGCAAATTGCAAGCATTCGTGATTCTGAAACCGAAAACATAATAATAAAGATATTTGCAATTTTAACAAATGATTTGGAGGTAAGATAAATGATCAAAAAAAGAATTCTATTTCTTATGTTAATTGGTTTTGTTGTGATTTCCCTTTGTTCTTGTGGTTCTAAAAAGTCTACTATTATATGGAAAAATTACGATGGGACAGTTTTAGAAATTGATAATAATGTTACTGAAGGATCTATGCCATCTTATGACGGATTTGCCCCAACCAAAGCATCTACTGCACAATATTCATACACATTTACTGGCTGGTCTCCATCGATAACTGCTGTAACAGGTGATAAAACTTACA
>CALCVH010000073.1 GCA_937907585.1 uncultured Bacillota bacterium
AAGATATAGTAATCCAGAAAAGAATATAAATGAGTGTTGTAACTATATAATCAATCAAGTAAAAGCAAGTGGTCGCAATGGCTTTGCAGATGAAGAAATATTCGCTATGGCTAGAGGCTACTATACTGATGATATAAAAGATGCCGATTTAAAGTCAACTAAAGCAACAGTAGTAGTAAACCACACTATCGAGCTTACAGAAGCCGAAAAGCAAAAGGCTAGAGAAAAAGCTATTAAAGACTTTGAGGCACAAGAGATAAAGAAACTCGAAGCTGCCAAAAAGAAAGAGGAACTTGAAAAGCAAAAAGCAAAAGAAAAAGAAGAACAAGCAAGAATTAAGGCTGAAGAAAAGAAAGCAAAAGCTGAAGCCGAGAGAATCGCAAAAGAAGAAAAGGCGAGAGCCGAAAAGGAAGCTAGAGAAAAAGAACTAGCAAAGGCTAGAGGCTATGAACAAATAGACCTATTCGGTATTTTAGGGGAATAGCTATGAGCCATAGAGTAGAATATATACAAACTTTAACTATCTGCGAAGATAACAGGCTATATGCCATGTTAAGTGCCAAATGGGAAAATGAGTTCCTAGATGTTTACAAAGTAGACTTTGAAACAGGGAAAGCCTATGCAAGAGATGGAAACCTAGTTTATAAGTCTTTAGGTGGCTACTTGGTAGACTTTCCAAACGAAAAAAGAAAACCCAGCTGGTATTATGGTTATCATGGTGGCGAAACTGTTAAACTATATGAGTATACTGAATTAAGAGAAAGAATAAAAGCTATCGAGTGGGGACATTGTATGCAGCAAACACCACAAAGGTTAAGAGAAACCATTTTAAAGTTTTTTCCAGATTTAAAGTATTTAATCAAAAAACTTAATGATGGCGAAATACAAAGTGTATTCAAGCTTATTGACAAAGTGCAAATGTATAGAAAGCACCCAGAAACTGAAAACTTGTATGCTATGGGGTTTGAAAAAATAGCAAACAATAACAACTTATACAGGTTAGGCATAGAAAAGAAAAAAGAAATAATAAGCTTTTTAAAACAATTAGACCTAACAAAAGCACATGATTATAAATTAAATGTAATTCAAAAAGCCATAAAACTAGAACTAAATAAAGATGTTAAGTTCTGGCAAGATGTTTATAACTTCTATAATGGCTATTGGCGTTGGGAATGCCCAGAGAAAATGGAACTAATATTTAGCGATTATTCATTAAAAGTATATAGATATTGCACTAACAAAGAAATATCTTATACATACTACAATGACATCATAAACATGGCTAACCAATTAGGACATAGAACTGATGATCCATACTATGCTTTCCCTAATAACCCAGTAAGAATGCATAATAGACTACAAAAGCAAATAGATGCACAAAAGGCAGCAAAGGAAAAGAACAAACTTGCTATACTTCCAAAGATAGCAAAGAAGAATCTAAAAGAGCCTTTAGTGTTAGATGGTGGCTATCAATTATTCATACCAACAACGTATGAGCAATTCCTAGCGTGTAAAGAACTGCTACACCAATGCTTACTATCAGCCGACTATATCGGTAAAATGGCAAAAGGCAACAGCTTAATAGTTATGATATGGAAAGATGGAAAGCCAAGTTCAACTGCCGAAATAGACTATAAAGGCAAGTTATTGCAGTTCTATGGCGATGAACACGATAGAAACAACTGTAAGCCAAAAGATGAAGAATACAAAATACTTAATAACTTCATGGCTACATTTAAGCCTAAAAGAATTACAAAGTATTTAGCAGCATAAGGTGGTGGGTAAATGCAACTAGATGTAATTTATAATGAAGATTGCTACGAAGCAATTAAGAAGATACCAGATAAAAGCATAGACTTAATAGTAACTGACCCACCTTATGATTTTGAAACTAGTGGCTGCAATACTGGATTGTTTAAATATAGAACCACTATGAAAAATGCTTATAATCAAATAAGAGATAATAAACTTGATAAAAGTATAGATTTAAAAATACTTAATGAATATGTAAGAGTTATGAAGAAAATAAACATATATTTATGGTGTAACAAAGAACAAATATATGATTATATGACATACTTTGTAAAAGAAAGAAATTGTAATTTTGAGTTTCTAATATGGACTAAAACAAACGTGCCACCATTTACAAGTGGGCATTACTTGAAAGATAAAGAATATTGCCTATTCTTTTGGGAACAGGGTGTAAAACTAGCAGGAACTTATGAAACACTTAAAACTGTCTATGTTTCACAAATCAATATCAAAGATAAAAAAGACTATTTGCATCCAACAATAAAACCACTCGAAATGATAAAAACATTGATTGAGAACTCAACTTCTAGGGGGGGGGGTAGTGCTTGACACATTCATGGGTAGTGGAACAACTGCCGTAGCTTGTAAAGAAACAGGTAGGCACTTTATAGGCTTTGAGATAAACAAAGAATACTACAACATAGCAATAGATAGGATAAATGGAATAACACAACAAGATAAGAAACTAAAGGAAGCAGGTTTCACAAATATATTTGATTTTATGGAGGAAGAATAATGCCAACTAAAGAAGAAAAACAACAAGCTATAAATAACATAAAAAAATTAACAATAATGATTTTTATAGGTACACATAGCGAAGTAATGTTTTTTGCTGTATATGGGTATTTATGGAAACCTTTTATGAAAGATAGATTTTTAGAAATGATAAAAAAATGTGAAAACATATTATTGGAGGAAGAAGAATGAATGACAAAGAGTTTGAGAAATTAAAAAGAAAAGTTGCAGAAGAAGAACATAGAAGAATCATGTTAGCTCAACAAAAAGAATATTTAGAATCTTTAAAAAATGCTTCTGGTTTAAAAAGACCAGATGGCTGGTGTAGAAATATGAAAATCAAAATCATACAGGATGTTGATGTTTCGATGTCAGTTGATGGTAATGGTAGTTATAGGCACGAGCATAATGAGAAAGACTTAACCGAAAATGAATGCGAACTACTATTTGAAGCATTCAAGCAAATGGCTAGTTTATGCGAAAAGAATATCAAGTATTTAGAATATGAGGAGAAAGACAATGCCAAAAGTTAATTATGCAGGTAAGATCTTTGATAGTGAACTAGAGGTTGAATATTACAAGCACCTAGAAAAATTATTTTATAGTTTAGAAGTTGACTACTTTATCTACCACCCACACCAAATACAAAATCTAGTAGGCAAAAGGTCTTATACGCTTGATTTCCTAGTATTATACAAAGATAGAATCGAGCTAGTAGAATGTAAAGGCTACAATCCTTATAGCAAAATGATAGATGACCAAATACATAACGTTATGCTATCTAAAAGTAGTGAGTGGCTAGGTCAGTATGTATTAGATGAAATGAGAAACGATCCAATAGGAACTTCTGGAAGATATAAAGAGTTTATGGGTTTAATAATGGCTGGTAGAGTTTTCTATAAAAAGATTAAATACCTAAAGGCTTATGGCTTTGTGGACTGGGATTTCAAAAACCCTAATACCCTAGCCAACAAGCGCAAAGAGAAAATAATAGAGCAAAAGGATGAAATCAAAGAGCTGCGAGATTTCAAGAAAGATGCTGAAAGATACTTTAGATATCACTTGAAGATAGTAGATAACGAGAAACTAACCAAACCACAACGTGAGTGGTATTTCAAATATGTGGAGGAAATAAGGAGGAAGTATAAGGGATGAGCGAAAAAAGAAAAAAGAAACTTGAAATAGGGCAAGTAATACATATTGATAAACCGATAAAACCAATAGAGTTTAAACCTAACAAAGACTTTAAAGACATGGTAGATACATTAACACAAAAGTGGCTATGCGATTATGTTAAAAGCTGGAACGAGTTTTGTTATGACAAGATGTATGCTTTTTACAAAGAACTAGAACTAGACAAAGTGCTAGTGTTAAGTGAACAAGATTTTAGAAAAATGATAGCTCAAAGGACAAAAGAACTCAAAACACTTCATGACTGCATCGACCTACTAAAGCAGGAGGGTTGCGATACCAAACAGCAAGTATTAGAGAAACTGGAGGAATTAGTAAAATGAATGAGTTTGAAGCATTAAAGAGATTAAGACAGGAAACATGCCCTGCAACCTACAACCCAGACTTTAACAAAGATGAATGCCTAGAGGTTATAGAAAAGGCACTACTTGAACTAAAAGCAATAAAAGATGCAAAGCCTAATGAAGCATTAGAAAAATTGAATTATATTTGTGAAGATGTTTCATTTGCTTATGATGATGACTATGTAAGTTATGATTATACTGATGATGTTGAATATATCAAACAATACATACTAAAAGTGCAAAAGTTGGAAAAAGTTGTAGATGAATTAAAAACGCTTGTTAAATATGCAGATTTTAATAAACAAAAAATTATTAGTTTAGCAGTTTTAAAAAACGCATTAAAAGAGGTGCTAGAATGAAAAAAGTAGCAGATTTAACACTAGAAGAATATAGAAGATATGGTAATTTAAGAGTATGTGATGGCTACTGGGGAATTGGTATGGCTTTAACTTGTGCTAGTTTTTTTAGAGATATGCCTAAAAGAAAATTATTCGAGGGTAGAATAAAATATAAAAAAAGATGTGAAAAGCATTTTAAAGAAAACTTACATCTTTTGTTTAATTTAGAAAAATACCCAAATATGAAAATAGATATAGAAACAGGAGAACTCGAACTGATATGAAAAGATTAACTGATAAAAAAGCTTTAGCTAATTTTAAAGCAATTAAAAACATAAACCCTAATTATGTGGCTTCTAATGAAGAATTGATATATGCAAAACTAGGCAAACTAGAGGATTTAGAAGAACAAATAGGTTGTCCTTTAGATATTTTAGTTAGAGCATTAAAAGATGGTGTTTATTATAATGAAAACTTTGACAATCCAGTTTTAGTTTTAAATGAAGATAATTTTGAGGAAAACAATTTTCGTTTGATAGTAATAGGAACGACACTTTATTTAAAAGATTACAAGAAAACTTGGTGGTTAAGAGAGGATAAAAGTGAATAATATGAAAAAGATAATACTTCAACACGTTTTATCTGAAATAGCTTATATTGAAAGTTATACAGGTGAAAATTGTGAAAAATGTGGCAGATGTAGAGTAGAACTTATAACTCTATCAAGTGGTAATAAATATCATATCTGCGAAAAATGCGGATATATTAAAGAGCAAGATAGATATTGTGATAATAGTGATTTTTCTTATGATGTATATTCAAATGGAAAAGCATACTTAAATGAAGTAATAGTAAAGGATAAGAGTGAGTAATGTGAAAAAGAAAATAGGCGATTTAACTTTAAGGGAATTTATAGAATTAAAAAAAAGATGCTATGAGTTTGATGAATGTGAAGGATGTCCTTTTGAAAAAACAAAATGTGGAATTACATTGTTTGAATATTATCCAGAAACTTTAGACCAAGAAATCGAGGTAAAAGATAATGAGTAAAAAATACATAATAACAAACATACTAATTACATCAGTATTTCTAATATGTGTAGTAGCTATGTTTATAAGTAGCATAATGTGGTTTAACACGATCAACCGAAAAGTTGATAGAGTAGAGATTAAAAATTATGTAAAGGAACAAGCAAGTAAAGAGTGGTTTGATTACTCTTACGATATAGCCGAGAACATAGATGAAAATGGGAACGTGAGATATCACATCACTTACTACTACTCAAAGACAAACGAAACAGGAACGCTTGAAATATTAGTGTATGAAAAAGATGGAAAATTAACAAGTGAGGTAATATAGAATGCCAAAAGCTAAAGAAGTTAATTGGTATTACGATTATGGAGTTTTAATTCCATTTTGCCCATATTGTGATGAGCCAGCTTATGAAAAAGATAAATGCGTATTCTGTGGTAAAGAATACATAACTACACCAAAACCAACACCAGATTTAGAAGTATATGGCGATAGATTCTATGCAGTTATGCCAAGTAAAACAAGCATTTATATATTTGAACAGGTAACTGGTGCATTAGTATGCCACGAAAGTGTTAGTGGCAAGTGGGATAAAGAAAAACTAGAAAAACACTTAAAAGAAATTGAAAAGGGGGCATAAAGATGCAAATTAAGTTTAAAAGAGCGTTATGTGATGATGAATATGTAGAAGCCTACACAAAGCTAGAAGCTGAACTACTAGGCATAGAACAAGCATCACTTGATGAGTTTAGCGATAAAGACATGGCTAAAGAGAGAATGCAAAGCATATATGAAATCTGGATAGATTCAAAGCTAATCGGTTATATAGGCGCACAAGACTATGAACATAAAGCTAGTAAGTCAAGAATGCTATGTATTATAAACTTCATGATTAAACCAGAATATAGAAAGAAAGGCTATGGCTCAAAGGCACTTGATGAGTTTATAAGAAAAAACAAAAAAGATTACTACCAAATCTATTGTTGGTGTAGTGAACATAATAAAGATGCACTAGAGTTCTATAAACAAGTAGGTGTGTTTTTAGTAGCTGATCCAACAGCACCATTTAGAGTAACTAAAAACTACACAAGAGATGGCTTAATCAAGTTAGATGATGCCTACGCAGTTTTATTCTATGAAGATGGCGAGCGCTACAAAGGAAGTGAAATAGATGTTTAAGAACAATATTACTAAAGAAAACATAGTAAATGTAGCCAAAAAAGAAAAATATGACTATGTTTTAAGAGAAATCACAAACGAAAGGTATGAACGAGGCTATCAACTAGAAATAGTTAATACAAATCTAATAATCACTTTTAAGGAAAAAGAAAAATTGCAGCTTATCCAGTCTTTAAAAGATGCCTACTACATCTGTTATACTGGTCCAAGCGTTAAAAGATGTTTCAAAGAACTAGCTAAAAGGCTAAATGCTTGATTTTAGCTTTTAATTGGTATACCCTATAAAATATAGGGGGTATATATAAAAATGAAAAATATAGCAAAAATAATAGGAATAGCAGGGTTATTATTAACTTTGGTAAGTTGCAATTCAAAACCATACACAACAAAAACTGAAATACCAGTAAATAATCCGTTTACATCAACAGTTACTGAAACCGAGATAAAAGTAGGATTTAAGAAAGATATAAAAGGCAAGTATTATTACTACCACTCAAATAAAGCTCAAACCGAAATAAATGAAGCTGGTTATCTTACTTATTATGAGATAACTGATGCAGAGATTATTGAACATAATATCTATGAGGGCAGGGAAACTACAACCAAAGGCTCAATAAATAGAATAACTGATATGGTAGCATATATTCGAGTAGGCTATGCTAGTACAGATAGCCTATCAATATTTGATGGGGAATACATGTTCGTAGAGTGGTATAGTGACAGATCCTACTGGGCATGCTACAAAAGAGTTTAATAATAACCCTACAAAATAGGGTAAAGGGAAATGACAGAAGAAAAACTAAATAACATTTACATTGATAATAAAAAACTGATACAAGAGATTATATTATATGTTTTAAGAACATACAATATAAGTAATAACTTACTAGTAAGTAATAGAAATTATACTAAAGCATTATTAAGAGAAGTTAAAAGTAATAACTTAAAATTAAAAGCATTAAGAATAAAAAGAAAAGCACTTGAAGATGACTTGCATAGCTATGAGGCAGCATTCGTGCTAGGGGATAACTATGATGCAGTAGGTGGAGGTCATAACAATGGCTTAATACCTAACACAGTTGAAAAGCGCATGCTTAAAAAAAAAGAGCTAAGGGAAAAGCTACAAAAAATAATCCTAGAAATATGCGAGCTTACAATATCACTTGAAGCAAACAATGACAGGATCAAGAGATTTATTGACCTAATACCTCGTGATAGCATAAAAACCATCATGAATCTATCCTACATAGAGTGCCTAACCAACATAGAGATAGCAACTGAACTGAACTACTCAATAGATACAGTCAATAATTCTATCTGGCGTGGTATCAATGAACTAACTGACATTTTAACCTATGCTGCAAGTAAAACAGCATAAAAACACCAAGTGCAAAGTAAAAAACAATAATTAGTGTGTTAAAATGTTATCGTGATATAAAGTAATATCACTACATTGTTACAATGCTTGTTTGCACATTAGATACTTCTTCCTGTATCAAAGATAAGGCTTATTAAGTTAAGCCTTTTTCTTTTACCCTTTTTAAGGGGAGGGAGATATAGAGAGAAGGGATAAGCGTAAGCAACAAGTAATTAAAAGAAAGAATCTAAAAGGAGGTAGAACATAGCTATGGAAGAATTAGAAGAACTTGAAAAGACAAAGAAACTAACACCTAAACAAGAGATGTTCTGCCAAGAACTGATAAATAACTACTTTAACCAAACCGAAGCATATTGCAAAGCATACGGAACGGATGACAGGTTGAACGCTAGGAAATACGCCTCAAAGCTAATGACAAACCAAGACATCCAAGCACGTGTGGAGGAACTAAAAGCCGAAATCAACAAGAAGTATGATGTACAACAGGGGCAAATTATAGAAACTCTGACATGGGTAATTAAGAATGCTCAAGCAGGCACACCAGAAATGAAAATGAATCGAGATGGCAAGTTTGTTCCTACTGGCAATAAGGTATATGACTATAAGGCAATCAATGAAGCTGCCAAAAACCTAATGACACTTTTAGGTTTAAATGAAACAAAGGTAAAAGCTGAAATTGATGGTAGAACGGAAGTAAATGTAGTTACTGCTAAAGATGTAATCGATGAGTTGATAGGCTCATGATTAGGTTAGGCGATAAGTACAAGAGATATTTAAAACTAGCAGACATTAAGCGTGAGGGGATTGAAGCCGAGTTTTTGGAGGGGCAAACAAGTGCAGGTAAAACAACAGTAGGCATTGGACTAAAGTTTGTTTTACTATGTGCCAATAGTCCAAAGAAAATGCATTTATTATGTGGCTATACTCTAGGTAAGTTAGAAACTACCATTATTATGAAAGACAATGGCATACTTGATATAGCAAGACAATTAGGCTATAAGGTAGAGTATAGAGCTAATGGTGGTAGCCAAATAAGGCTTGCACACTTAATAGTATATGGTAGAACTAGAGAAGAAGATAAAATCATCTTATGTGCTGGATATAGTGATTCTACCAAATGGAAAGACATACTAGGAAACCAATATGGCATAGTTGCAGTAGATGAAGCTAACATAGCAGATATAGACTTTTTGCGTGAGTTATCAATGCGTAGAGATTACTGGATGTTTACACTTAACCCAGATGATCCAAACATGCCAATATATAAAGAGTTCATCAATCATTCAAGACCTTTGGATGAGTTTGTGAAAGACTACCCAACCGAGCTATACAACCAATTACAAAGTCAAAAGCCAAACAAAGGTTGGATTCATTGGTATTTTACAATGGATGACAATGTAGCACTTACTGATGAAAAGAAACAACAAATAATTGGTAGTGTTCCAGTAGGCAGTAAGCAATATAAAAACAAGATTCTTGGCTTGCGTGGTAGAGCAGAGGGGTTAGTAATAACCGAGTTTACAGAAGATAAGATAATTCCAGAAAGCAAATATCATGATGGTAGTATGTGGCTACCAAATGAAGCAATATATAAAGTGCTATGCGGTCTTGATAGTGGCTTAAATGCCGATGCAACGGCTCTAACAATAGCACTAATGACAACAGCAGGTAGGTTGATTTCAATTCCTACCTTTTATTATGTTCCAGAGATGGGCAGTAATTCAAACTCACAACAAGCAGCCTATATCGAAAGATGGCTTGACTATTGGTTAAGTGCTTTTAGGTGTTTAAACCCTAGTATTGTTGAGATAACAGGCGATAGTGCAGCCTTAACACAAGACTTGTTATATGAGATAAACTTAAGGACAAAATATAGCGCTCATAAGGTAGGCGCTAAAGATATAATGAAAGATACACAACGAGTAAAGAGTATAGTTGGAACGCAAGGCTACTGGTATATCGTAAACTTTGGTAGAAGAAACCCACTTGATCCAAGCGAGAAGATAGGCGAGGATGACATGCTAATTGTTGAGTTCAATAACATAGTGTGGGACAAGAAAAAAGGCAACGTGCCAGAAGATGGCAACGACCATGCGTTCGACAGTTTCAAGTATATGACATATTCGATGTATTACGGAATGATGGGAGGTATTTTATAAGATGGCTTTAAACATTAACTACAAGCAAGACAATGAGTTCTTGCCTCAAAATATACGAGCATTCTTACAACAACCAAATAAGATAACAGTTCAAAGCTATGATGCTTATTTTAGTTTGTTTGATGTAGGCACAAGAAACCCACTTTTTAACAACTGGAATGCTGCAAAGATTGCAAGTGGTTGGACACCATTAAACATAAGCACTTTACAAAGTGGCATAGCGCCAAGACTATTAAGGCTTAAAACACAAAAGACAGTTGGTAAGGTTTACTTCCAAGCACCAGAGGATAGCGAAGAAAATGTAGATAACGTGCTACCTAAAGACTACTTATCGAAGAAACTATTTGAAACTTTCGAGAAAGCCTCTAAAACTGGTAGATGTGTTTTAGTTTTATATAGTGATGAGAATGGCACACCATACCTAGAAACTTATGATTGCTTTAGACATAAGCTAGTATTTAACAAGAAAAAAGAAATAATCAAAGCTGATTTATTTTTATGCAAGATAGAGGATATTTCATCAAGTGCAAGTGCATTTAGTTATTACTACATTGTAGAGCATAGATTCTATGATGCCGATGGCATACCATGTCAAAAGATTGGTGTTGTATATCAAATGCTATCAAGAGAAAACACCTATGATGCCAAAATAACATTTGAGCTTGAAACTGATAAAATACCAGATTGGATCAAAGAGCAATACAAAGGTGTTGCTTTTAATAAAGTGGTTAAGTTAAGAAACGAGCTATCAAATAAAGGCTTTAGCGATTTAGGTGTTTATCATATTGATGAAACAGCCATCAACAATAAATATCCAGACTATGACATCCCAGAAGCCATGTTTGTTGATACACTAGATACAATAGTAACTATCGAGCAGGGACTAACTGATAAGGAAGTAGAAAAGGAAATCGGTAGAGGTCAAGTTCTTATTCCAGAGTTTGGCAAAACTTATGGCGCACCTGTTATGGGTAATACACCAAACAGCCAAGCTGCAATATCAATAGCTGCATTTACACCAGCAATAAGCAAAAACCCAGTTATACAAAAATATCCTACACGCTCAATGGAAGATTCAAAGCCACAAAACGTGCAGTTTGATATAAGACCAGACCAATGGGCATTAAGCATTAACGAGGATATATGCAGGTTATGTGCTTTAGTTGGTATTGGTGTTATAGATTATGATTCAAGATTACTTGCTGGCTCATCTCAAAGAACTGATGATGAGATAAACGCTATGACTGATATAACTAGACAAACAGTTGAAGCTGCAAGAAATCTAAACGAGCCAGAAATCAATAAGATGCTTGCTTGCTTATGTGGTATTTACGGACTTGAAAAACCACTTAAAATAAGATGGTCAATGTCAACTATCATTAACCCATCAAAGAACGCTTTAAGGGTTACACAATTATATACTGCACAGCTTATCAGCAAGAAACAAGCATTAAGAGAATTATACCCAGACTTGATGGAAGAAGAAATAGAACAAATCTATAACGAGATAAAAGAAGAAACATCATATAATCCAGAGAAAGAGATAATCAACGATTATAACAACTTCTAGGAGGTGCTAGGGCATGAATAAAGACCTTAAAACCGACAAAGAAGAAAAGAATCTAGTGTTAGTTATAGAGAACGCATCAACCGAGCTAAAAAAGATTTTAAATGATGCCTTAATGTTTGCATATCCAAAGTCTTATACCAAAGCACTTGTAAATGAGCTTATAGTTAAGACCACGCAAGAACTAAAAGACATGGAAGCACCAGATGATATTATTAAGTCAACTGAAATCTCAATTAAGCAATCTTTTTTAAGACAGTATACTTTTATGCTATCCATACTTGAAAAGCGCAAAAAAGAGGATAAAACAGGTATTATAAGCCTTACATTAAAGAAACTTAAAAGCAACAAACCCTACCAAATTGAAACTGGTAAGGGAATAATCGTTGATACCATAGATGGTGTTAATATCATGAGTGGATCAATAGATAACTTGCGTGAGTATATGACCGAAGTAAGTGAGGCAGCAGGCGCAAGATATGTAGACTATGCAAATATGGTGCAAGAAGCCATTGTTGAGGTTGGCGATGCAATAGGCGATGGAACACTTACAGAGGTTGATTCACTAGGCAGACAAAAAAGCATAAGAAACATGGCTGAAATCTATGTGAGATATAACTTAATCGTTGATGATGTTAAAAAGATGTCTAAAGATACCAAGTTTGTTATGGGTAGCAGTCATCCAAATGCAAGTGAGCGCTGCTCATACTGGCAGGGCAAAATCTTTTTACTCGATATTGATGTAGCAAGTCGAGAGATGGGACAATTCGATAAGAAACACCCACCTACACCAAAGGTTATAGGACACTTGCCAAATGGCGAGCCTTATTATAGCCTTAAACAAGCGTGTGAAAATGGCTTTTTATCTTATAACTGTCAACATAGGCTAGTTAAGTATTATGAGGGCATGCAAGCACCACAATACAACTTCCTAGATGTTAAAGCTAAAAGAGATATCACAACTCGCCAAAGAGTGCTTGAAAATAGAATAAGGCAATATAAGGCAAGAGAAGTAATATCAAATCCAAATGTCTATGTTAAGCGCATTGATCCATTTACTGGTAAGACTAGGAAAATGAAGCAACGTAGATATAACGAGCTAATGAGTGAGTATTGGACTAAACAATATGAAGCCTTTAGCAAGAAAAACAATGCGCCAATTTATAAGTGGCGTTTAAGAATAACTGAAACAGAAAGAATGGTGCGAGGCTTATGATAGTAGTAGCATTAATACTATTTTTTATGGTCATCATGATGACAGAGTGCAAAGATGATGACCAACAAAAACAAATTGAAGATAAGACTAATGGTCATAAATAACTCCTTTATTAAGCTTGGCTAGATATCAATTTCCTACCAAAATGAATGTATAAGATACTAAAGCTATAAAAAAATATCAACTCAATATCTAGCCAAGTGAGTTAGTTAATTAAGGGTAGCAATACCCTTTTTTATATGCCTTTAGTTGTTAGGCGTAAAAGAAACACAACTCTTTTAATTTTAGAGATGCACACTCGTAAAAAGCGTAGAAAGGACAAGAGATTATGAAAAGAGAATGGTTAAAAGGTTTAGGCGTAGCTGATGAACTAATCGACCAAATCATGAATGAAAATGGTAAGGACATCAACAATGCCAAAGCAGGTGCAGAAGCACTTGTAGAAAGTTACAAAAAGGAAAGTGAGGGCTTTAAGACTAGCGCTAGTGATTGGGAAAACAAATACAATGCGCAAGTAACAGCAACTAAAGACTATGCAGAACTAAAGCAATTCAAAGTCGACACTTTAGCAAAGCAAGAAAAAGGTCGTAAGGTTGACTTCTTAAAGACACAAGGTTTCAAACATCCAGATTTATTCGTAGATAAGATTGATTTTTCAAAAGCAACCTATGATGAGGATAAGAAAGTATATACAGGCTTAGATGAACAAATCAAATCATTTAAAAACGAATATAAGGACTTATTCGAGCCAGATAAAACTCAAGTTGTAAACGGACAACCTCAACCACAACAGCCAAATGATGACTTTTTGGCACAATACCTAAAGGATCATCCAGAAATGGCAACATACTTAAAATAAAAAATATTAGAAAAAGAAAGGAAATAACAACATGCCAGTAACAGCAAGAACAAGTTACGGTCAAATCGTAACAGCAAAATTAAGACAAAAATTAGTAACAGGTGCATTCTTCAATAGAGACTATCAAGGAGATGCAAACGCAGGGACAGTAATGATTCCAACTACACCAGAAGATGTAGTAAGAAATTATGACAAAAACAACATCGGTAACAACGCACCTACTTATGATGCAAACGCTTGGATTCCAGCTTTAGTTGACCAAGATGTATTTATCGACAAATATATCGATGGCTACAACGTAGCTTCACTTCCATACAACGAAATTGCAGATAACCTAGATAGAGCAGGTTATGCAATCGCTAAAGCTATGGATACTCATGGTATTTTAACTCTAGTAAGAGGCGCTCAAGGTTTAGACAAAAACGGAAATGCTTTCACATCAGCAGACCCTAGATATGATGCAAATGGCAACTATGGTATCATCAAATCAGTAGGCTCAAGTGATGTATATGATGTTTTAACTGACTTATCAGGCGAAATGACTGATGCAGGTGTTCCAGAAGAAGATAGATATTTAGGTGTAAATGGCGATTTCAAAGCAAAGATTTTACAATCTAACAAAGCAATTAGACAAGGTCAACTATCACAAGAATTAGTTATGAAAGGTGTAATTGCTGAAATTGCAGGCTTTGAAGTATACGCTACAGGTCAAGTTTCTGGAACAATCGGTAGCGATAAACTATATGCAATCGCAGGTCATCCAGCATTTGCTACTCGTGTTGAATCATTTAAGGTTGAACCGGGAGTATTTGATGGCAATGGCGATGCTAACATCGTTGGTGGTGTTTTAATTAAGGGTAGATATGTATTCACACATGAAGTTCAAAACCCTAAAGCATTCGGTTTAATTACTGCTTAATCATTACTAATATCTAAATAGAGGGAGGCTTATGGCTTCCCTTTATTTTTTTAGTTTAAGGAGGTCTAATTATGGACTATAAAAATATTATTACTTATGAACTATGGCTTGAAAAAATGCAATCTAAAGGCTATGACTTTACAGACACAAGCGTATTAGATGGCTCACACTTTCAAAGCCAAGATGAAGCAATAGAGGACTACTTCCAAGACACTTTTAATACCATCTATGAGCTTGTAAGAGAATATAGAGGCAACAAGTGGACTGAACTATTCTTTGAAGATATGTCGCAAGATGTAGAAAGCGACATTGAAGCTGCAAGATATAAAGATGCTCTAATTAAGGCTTTAATCGAACAAGCAGTTTATATCTACGATAATGGATCAGTAGAAGCAAGTGGCGAAGTAAACCCAGATAGACACGAATATGCACCAAAGGCAGTAAAGGCTTTGTGGGGTTTAGTTATAAAGGGGTAAAAGCCTATGGGTAGAACTAATATTGAAAATCGTTCAAAAGATAAAAACTGGGGATACAATGAAACCAAGCAAGCACGCTTTAAGTTTGAGCTAATGAACGATGATTACACAAGAAGATTAGAACTTGCAAATGGCTTAATGATGTTTAAGCTTACCAAGTCTATAAAATTAAATGCCTATTATGATGTATCAATGAACGATATTTTAGTTATTAAGGGCGAAAAGCTCAAAGTAACTACAATTACAACTAGATATGACAATGCTAATCAAGGAAGATTCAAAGCTAATCTAAAAGACTTCACAGGCGAAACA
>CALCVH010000074.1 GCA_937907585.1 uncultured Bacillota bacterium
TTCATTATTCGTTCATAAAAATTAGACGCATAAGTATTATGAATCATACCATTTATATCAATAGATTTTAAATGTTTAATCTCATATGTATCCATACTCTATTATACAATAAGAAAAAGAATCGATTAAAGATTTATCGATTCTAATTATTGCGAAATATTTATATGAGCTTTTTTATTGCTTATATTATTTAATTGTATTACAATCTAAATATATAAATAATATAATTGTAAAATGGTGAAATATGAAAAAATTAAAAGAAATTAGAAGAAAAAACAATTTAACACAACAACAAATGGCTTCAATACTCGGTATCTCACAACAAGCTTACTCTGCATATGAGCAAGACGGAAATACTCCATCTGATGAAATGCTTGAAAAAATAGCTGTAATATTTGAAACAACATTATCAGATTTAAAGTCATCATCAGAATACTATAACAAGGAAGTTAATTCTATCGAAGATTTTTTAGGAAGTTCTTATACTGCGTATCATACAACTAAAAACATCATCAACAAACTAGAAAAATATGGATATAGAAGGTTATATGAATCTGAAACATGGAATCTTAAAAAAGGATCAAAGGTTTATATAGTAAAGAATTCTAGTGCTGTAATCGCAATAAATATTGGTAGCCTTGAAAACAACGCATTTAATATTGCGGAATGTCACACAGACTCTCCTGTATTAAAAATAAAAGGCAATACGATCACAAAATCAAATAGTGGTTCTAGAATAGATGTTGAAAAATATGGCGGATTAATTTTATATTCTATGCTTGATATTCCTCTAAAAATCGCTGGAAGAATAATGGTAGAAAAAAACGATAGAATAGAAACAAAAATAGTAACCAGCGATTTTAATATAAATATTCCTAGTTTATGTATTCATCATAATCCAACAGTTAATGATGGCATAGCGTTGAGTGTTCAAAACGATATGCAGCCACTACTTGGAAATGTAGATGACGTATATTCGTTATTTGAGAAAAAAGATAAGATAATCGATTCAGATTTATATGTTGTTCCTGATGTTAAACCATATAGAAGCGGAGTTAATGGCGAATATCTCGCATCACCTAGAATAGACAATTTATCTAGCTGTTATTCAATATTAGAATCTATCATTAATGCTAAACCAAAAGGTGTAGCTATCGGATTTTTCGCTGATAATGAAGAAATTGGTAGTTTAACTAAACAAGGAGCACGCTCAAGTTTCTTACCTGAAACACTAAAGAAGATAAATAGAGCGTTAGGATATAACGATGAAGACTACTTAAAAGCGAAAAGAAACGGATTTGTTCTATCTATTGATAATGGCCATGCGGTTCACCCAGCACATCCAGAAAAATATGATTTAAACTGTGGAGCACACCTTAACCAAGGAATTATGATTAAACACCATACAAATTATGCGACCGACGGTTTTTCATCATCTATAGTTAAAATGATTTGTAAAAAAGGACACGTCCAATATCAAGATTTTTATAATAAATCAGATTTAAGAAATGGCGGAACTATTGGACTAGATACTTCAAGCCAACTTCAAATGAATACTGCGGATATCGGACTTCCTCAGCTTGCGATGCATTCTGCAATAGAAACAGTAGGATATAACGACATTAAAGAAATGGAAAAATTGGTTTTAACTTTCTTTAATACGTCGATAGAAATCAAAGAAAACGATACAATATCAATAAAATAGCCCAAAACTACAAATCCCAACAATTTTATTGTTGACATAAGAAGAGATATTTTTTATAATAGAAAAGCGTGGTTTTTCACAAAGGAGGCACCAATTATGAGTCAAACATATCAACCAAGTAAAATTAAAAGAGTAAGAACACATGGTTTCCGTGCTAGAATGTCTTCTGTAGGCGGAAGAAGAGTTTTATCATCTAGAAGAGCAAAAGGCCGCAAGACTCTTACTGTTTAATTTTAAACAAATAAATAAAAACAACTTAAATAAAAATATATTGTACTTGTAAACACCCGAAAATATATTTAAGTATTTTTGAGTGTTTTTATTTTATATTTAATTATGAAAAAAGAGTTTAGAATAAAGAAATCTGATGAAATCGAAGCCATAATCAAGAACAAAGAAGTTGTGGGTGGAAAATATTTTGTATTATATAAAATGACGAACCACGAAAATACGCATTTCCGCTTCGCTTTAAGTGTTCCAAAAAAATATGGTGATGCGACAGATAGAAACTTAATAAAAAGAAGAATTAGGTCAATTGTTCACGAACAAAAATTCCTGAGTAATATTGATCTTTTTCTTGTTGTTAAGGCATCGGCTTCTAACCTCGACTACACTAAAATAACAAATGAAATTACTGAACTTTTTAAAAAAGCTCATGTTTTGGAGGATAAATGAAAAAGAGTACATTATTAGTATTTATATCTCTGTTTCTAGTCTTTTTGATGACAGGATGTAGACAAAAATCTGATAGCGAAAACGCATATAGACTTCCTCTTGGCGATGCAGGATACATCTCTGAGATGGATTTTAAATTATATAGAAAAGAAGCTGTTAAGAATGAAAACGGCGAAACAGTATATGATTTTGATTATGACTATATTAGTTCAGACACAACTTATACTGTAGGCGCATCTATGATCGCTAATGAAGAAAAATATGTTAATAAAGCATATAAAATGTCTATCGGTTATTATGAAGATGGAGTTTATAAAGCTTTATCAGATAAAGTAATTAAAACTATAGCTTCTAAAGATGCGTTCACTAAAGAAACATTCGAATTTAAAAGCGGAACAATAACTGATTCAATGAAAGAATCTTTAGTATTTAAACTCGAATTTGGTACTAATATCGATGAAGAATATTACAAGAGTCAAAATCCAGACGCTAAAAAGAGCGCAATTAATAAATATAGAAAATCATTTAGAGGAGCTTCTTTCGCAATAAATGAAATTTCTATTGGAACAAATAACGCTTTATATGAGACAAAATTAGCCGGACAAAAAGTATTTAAAGAAAATAACAGTCTATATTTCTATAATACAGCAACTGTATCTACATCAGAATCCGATACCAGCATAGTAACAACTGTTAAATTAAATAGTAAAACAGGTCCATGGCAATGGATTATTGAAATGCTTGGAAAGTTATTAGCGTGGATTACTAATTTAGCTGGTGGCTATTATTGGCTAGGACTATTAATCTTCACAATCTTAATTAGATCTATTGGATGGCCAATTTACGCTAAAACAAATAGTTTCAGCACAAATATGGCTAAGGTTCAACCAGAATTAGATAAATTAAATAAGAAGTATGAAGGAAAAACTGACCAAAACTCAAAGATGAAACAACAAATGGAAATACGTCAGATAATGAAGAAAAACCATGTAAGTATGTGGGGATGCTTGTTACCATTTGCGCAAATGCCTATATTCTTTGCGGTTTATCAAGTTGTTCAAAGATTCCCTCTTACACCTTTATACGCAAACGTTAACTATAAATTCTTATTTACTACATTCGCAATGAATTATGGACAAGCGTCTGGTCACTGGTTGCTTGCGATATTAGTTGGTATCACAATGATTGGATCTCAATTATTATCAACTTATATGGCAAAGAGAGTTCAAAGAAAGAAAGCTAACTTCTATACTGCTAAGAACCAACAAAGCAACAAATCTATGCTCATTATGATGATAGTTATGACTGTAATGATGGTAGTGTTTGCTTGGAATTCATCAGGTATTGCGTTCTACTGGATTATTGGTAATATTTATCAAATAGGACAAACATTCATTTCTAAATTACAAGAAGAAAAGAAAGAAGAAAAACTCCAATTAAAAAGCGGAAAATCAAGAGGTAGATATTAATGAAACAAGTATATATTGAATCAAAATCTTTAGAAGATGCATACGAACAAGCTGAAAACGAGCTCAAAGCGACTAAAGATCAGATAGAATTTCAAGTAGAAGAAGAAAAGAAATTATTCTCAAAATTATATAAAGTTACCGCTACACTTAAAGTAGATCGTCCTATGGAAGGATTAAAATATCTTAAAACTATATTAGAAGGTCTTGAAATCAAGGCTGTAGTTGAACTTAGAAAGAAATCTGGAAACAAAGAATTAAGATATGTTATTACTTCTGAAGAAAACCCTATTTTAATTGGAAAAGGTGGAAAAACTTTAGAATCTATTCAAACGCTCGTTAGATGCGTTGTGAATGGAGATAAAGACGAAGACGAATATCAAGTGACCGTTGATTGCGGTGGATATAAAGAATCAAGAAATAAACACCTTGAAATCATCGCCACTAAGACCGCTAAAGAAGTTGCTGAAACTAAGATTGAAGCTCATCTAGAACCAATGAATTCTTTCGAAAGAAGAATTGTTCACGCTAAACTCGCTGACTGGAGAGATGTATATACTGAATCAGAAGGCGAAGGAAAAGAAAGACATATCGTCATCAAACCAAAGAAAAAGTAAAATGAAACTAATAGTAGGCCTTGGAAATCCAGATTTAAAATATAAAAACACCCGACATAATGTTGGGTTTATGGTTTTGGATAATTACGCTGAATCTAAAAGATATTCTTTTAAAACAAAGAAGGAATTTAAAGGTGATTTATATATTGATAAAGATTTTATTCTTTTAAAACCTCTAACATATATGAATCTAAGTGGTGAATCTGTAAGGGCTGTAGTTAATTTTTATAAGATAGATATAGATGATATATTAATAATATCTGATGATTTCAATATTCCTTTTTTAAAGATAAGATTAAGAAACAAGGGTTCAGCTGGTGGACATAATGGATTAAAATCTATTATTTCTAATCTTGGAAGCGAAAACTTTAAAAGACTTAGATTCGGGTTAGGTCAACCCGAATATGATACGATAGATTATGTTCTATCTAAGTTCTCCAAAGATGAACTTAAAAAAATGAAAGAATCATTTGTTAAAACCGATGAAATCATCGACATGTTTATAAAAGGCGAATCCTTTGATTTAATAATGAACAGATATAATGTAAATGATTCTTTATAGTGATTATTTATTAAAATTTCCTATAATCAAAGAAATTTTAGATAAGACAAAATCGAATAGTAAAGTAGAAATAAGCGAAGTGAACAAAGATTCTGCTTCGCTTATTTCCCTATGTTTAAATAATGAACTTGATGAAACTATTGTAGTTGTAACGCCTAATATATTTCAAGCACAAAAACTATATGATAATCTATCACAAGCTCTAGATAATGTTTACTTTTATCCAAAAGACGATTTGGTATCTGTTGAATTATTAACTGAATCATTTGATTTTAAATTACAAAGAGTAAATGCGCTTTCCGCAATATTTAATAACTCTTATAAATCTATTATCATAACCCCATTATCAGCTGTTTTAACTAAAGTTCCATATAAAGATGTATACAAATCTCATATCTTAAATATTAAAAAGGGAGATGAGATTAAGCCAAAAAACATTTTGGATAAACTACTAGAAGCTGGATATGAAAGAAATTATACAATAGAAAAACAAGGCGATATATCTTTAAGAGGTTCTATATTAGATATTTTCCCAATCAATGATCAAAAAGCTTATAGACTTGATTTTTTTGGCGATGAAGTAGATACAATTAAAGTTCTTGATATCGAATCTCAAAGATCTAAAGGAGAAATAGACAGTATTTCTGTAATGCCTAAAACAGAAATATTATTCTCCGAACAAGAAAAAGAAGTTATACGTTTCTTTATTAACGATAAATTATCAGAAAATCTAAGCTCTAAAACAAGAGAAAAATTTACAAAAGATTTAGATTATCTAAATGATTTTTCTGAAAATACTATATTACAAAAATACTTATCAATTTTTATTACTGAAAACTATTCTTTTTTAGATTATATCGATAATAAGATTGTGTTGTTTTATGAATATGAAGATATTGTAAAACAAGAAGCTGTAATCAACAATCAGATATATGATTATCTATCTGATTTCAAAGACTATTTTAGTTCTACGATGTTTTTAAATAAATTAGATACATATTCTTTTGATCATATTGTTTATTTAACTAAGACAAAGAGATTCTATGAGCTTGATGATATTAGATTAAATTCTAAAGAAATAACTCATTATGAAAATAGATTAGATTTATTTATTGCGGAATTAAAATCAGCTGGATCAACTAAAACAACAATCATAAACTTAAATGAATCATCTTATGATGTGTTAAAAACTGCGTTTATAGAAAACAATGTTAAGTTTGTTGAAGTGTTTGATAAAATTGTTCCAGGAAAGATTAATTTAGTTAAGGACGTACCTTTTGTTTCGTTTGATATAGATTCTCTAAATACCAGATGTTTATCTGAACAGAATCTATTTAAATCATACCCAGTTAAAAAGGGTAAATATAATTTATCTATTGAAACAAAGAGATTAAAGTCTATAAACGAACTTAAAATAGGCGATTACGTTGTTCATTATGAGTACGGTATTGGTAAATTCTTAGAAATTACTACAATGACTCTTGGACAACATACAAGCGATTTTATTCATATTAAATATGACAAAGACCAATCTGTTTATATTCCAGTAGAAAACTTACATACATTATCTAAATACGCTGGAAGTGAATCATATACACCAAAACTTTCAAGTCTAAATTCAAAGGAGTGGCAAAAAACTAGAAATAACGCTAGAAAGAAAGCTGGTGAGCTCGCAGAAAGACTTCTTAATTTATATTCTGAAAGAGAAAGAGTTGAAGGCTTTGCGTATTTAAAAGATGATGAGACACAAAAACAGTTTGAAAATGATTTTAAATATGAGTTAACGAAGGATCAAGCTCAAACTATAATAGATGTTAAAAACGACATGGAAAGCACAAAACCAATGGATAGACTAATCTGTGGTGATGTTGGTTTTGGAAAAACAGAAGTCGCTTTAAGAGCGGCATTTAAAGCTGTGCTTTCAGGAAAACAAGTCGCGTATTTAGCTCCAACCACTATTCTTGCGAGACAACACTACTATACATTTAAAGAAAGAATGGATAAATATGGGGTTAACGTGGGCTTGATTTCTAGATTTGTTTCTAATAAAGAGATAAAAAAGAATCTTATTGATCTAGAAAGAGGAACCTTAGATATTATTATTGGAACACATAGATTATTATCAAAGGACGTTGTGTTCAAAAACCTTGGTTTGTTCATAATCGATGAGGAACAAAGATTTGGTGTAGAAGCTAAAGAAAAAATTAAAGAAATGAAGACGAATGTCGATTGTCTTACTTTAACAGCGACACCTATACCTAGAACATTACAGATGGCTATTACAGGAATCAAAAACATTTCTTTAATTGAAACGGCTCCTAAAGGAAGATATCCTATTCAAACTTATGTACTAGAAAGAAATGATTACGTCGTTAAAGACGCGATAGAAAGAGAACTATCTAAAGGTGGTCAAGTATTCTATTTATATAATAGAGTTGAAGATATGGATAGAGTTGTTGAATATGTACATTCTTTAGTTCCTGAAGCAAGATTATCTATTATCCATGGAAAAATGGATAGAGATGAAATTGAAACAACTATCGATTCATTTATCAATCAAGACTCCGATATTCTTCTTACGACCACAATAATTGAGACAGGCGTTGATATTCCAAACGCCAATACACTAATTGTTCATGACGCAGAAAGATATGGGCTCGCTCAACTTTACCAAATTAAAGGTAGAGTTGGAAGAAGCGATAAAATATCTTATGCATACTTAATGTATGAAAAGAACGCAAGATTAACAGAAGACGCGGTTAAACGATTAAAAGCGATCAAGGATTTTGCGGAGTTAGGATCAGGATTTAAGATTGCGGTAAGAGACTTGACCAATAGAGGAGCTGGTGAAGTTTTAGGAAAAGAACAATCTGGCTTTATGGATAAGGTCGGTGTTGATTTATATCTTAAGATTCTAGATGAAGAAATAAAGAAAAAGAAAGGATTAGAAACAGAAAAGGCTGATGATAAAGAAGATATAAGAGTATTAATGTCTAGGCACATTGATAATGACTATATTTCTGATGAATATGTTTTAATCGAAATACATACAAAGATATCTAAGATAAAATCTAAAGAAGAATTAGATAACCTAGTAAAAGAATTAGAAGATAGATTTGGTCCTGTTAGAGAAAACCTACTAGAATATATCTATTCTAAATTAACTGAGAATTTAATTAACTCAATGGACTTTGAAAGAGTGGATATTGGAGAATATCAAATACTATTTGTATTAAGCCCAGAAAAGTCAAAAACTGTAGATCCTCAGTCTCTATTTAAATACGCTATAGATATATCACCTAATTTTAATTTCTTCTATAAAGTAAATAGAATACAGTTCCTTTATAGAGAAAATGAGACTAGATTAAAGATGCATCAAAACATCTCAAAATACTTAGAATTAATAAAAAGAGACTTTCTTATTTAGAAAAATGTTCATAGCTAACCATTTTAAATTGGCTGTGAGCATTTTTTCTATAAAACAAAGAATTTTCATAATTATAATAAAAAAGCTCTTAAAATTAAAATTTTAAGGAATTATTGATTGTTTTTTAACTATAAATATTATACAATATTTATAGGCTGTTTAGGGGAAAAATCATGAAAGAAATCGTTATTAACACAGAGTATATTCAACTTCAAAATGCATTAAAAATACTTGATATCATTTATAGTGGTGGCGAATCAAAAGTCTATTTATCTATGAATGATGTTTATGTAAATGATGAAATAGAAAGAAGAAGAGGAAGAAAACTTTATGATGGCGATATTCTTAAAATAGAGGGAATATCCTATATCGTAAAGAATGAAAATAAATAGTTTAAGTTTAACTAATTTTAGAAACTATAAAAAAACAACGATCAACTTATCCCCATCAATAAACATATTTATAGGAGACAACGCAGCCGGAAAAACAAATATACTTGAATCTATCTATGTTTTATCTCTAGCGAGGAGTTATAAAACAAAAGATAAAGATATTATCTTGTATGATTCTCAGTTCTATAAAATATCATCCAAAGTATCTTATTATGATAGAGAAGATGAATTTGTGGTTATCGCAACTAAAGATGGTAAAAGGGTAACTATAAATAATGTAGAAGAAAAGAAACTATCTGATTTTATAGGAAAACTAAATGTGGTGATGTTTTCACCAGAAGATATATTCATCTTTAAAAATGGTCCACAAGAAAAAAGAAAACTACTAGATTTATCTTTATTTCAGTTAGATAAAACATATGTAGACGAATTTAATAATTTTAGGAAACAGCTAAAATTAAGAAATGATTATCTTAAGTATCTATATTCTAAACTTGATAGTGATGAACTAAATGATGATGAAATGTTAAATGTTATTACTAAAGAATTCTCCATAAGCAACGAAAGAATATACGACAAAAGAAAGAAATTCATTACTAAGCTTGAAGAAATAACCAATGATAAATATTTTGAATTAAGTGGAGAAAAAGCGAATATAAAAATTGAATATCTAATCAATTTTGAAAATGATGTTGAATTCTATAAAAAAAGAACAAAACAAGATATTCAATATGGCGCTACTCAAAACGGATGTCATAGAGATGATTTAAGGTTTTTAAAGAACGGACAAGATTTTGAGACGAGTTGTTCACAAGGAGAACAAAGAATGCTTGCGCTTTCTTTAAAACTTGCGATAGCGGAGATTTTAAAAAGGGTTAAAAGAGAATCTCCGGTGGTGCTTCTTGATGACGTATTTTCTGAATTAGATAAGAATCACCAAAATAGGCTATTGTTGATGCTTGATAGAACCATGCAGATAATAATAACCACAACAGATTTACAAAAAATAGGCAGAAATGCACTGAATAATGCGAAGGTATTTACAATTAATCACGCAACAATAAGGGAGACACAGATTGTATGAGCGAAGAAAATCAAACAAAAACACGTGAAGAATTAATGTTTGAAGAAATTGACAAACAAGAAATTCATGTAGGAAGCGATGAAGATTTAGGAGAAGTAAAAAAGGATTATAATGCAGAAGATATTAAGATTCTACATGGCCTTGAAGCTGTTAAACTTCGTCCAGGTATGTATATAGGAACTACAGGGCCTCAAGGACTGCATCATTTAGTATGGGAAATAGTCGATAATGCAGTAGATGAAGCATTAGCTGGAAGATGTAACCAAATCGATGTTAAACTTCTAAATGACGACGCTGTTAGCGTTACAGATAATGGTAGTGGCATTCCAGTAGGTATTCACCCAGAAACTGGCCGTCCTGCGATAGAGAGTGTATTCACAACGCTCCACGCTGGTGGTAAATTTGAAGACGGCGCATACAAAGTGTCTGGCGGTCTTCATGGTGTTGGCGCATCAGTTGTTAATGCTCTTTCAAAATGGTTACATGTTTATGTAAGAAGAGAAGGAAACGTATATTATCAAGAATATGATCATGGTGATATCCATACTGATTTAAAGATTATTGATAAAACTGATGATCATGGTTCTACTGTAGTATTCTCACCAGACCCTGAAATATTCCAAGAAGGAACAAGATATAACTATGAAACTGTTAGAGCGAGATTACAACAATTAGCGTTCTTAAATAAAGGGGTAATATTCACTATCACTGATGAAAGAACTGGCGAAGAAAAAGAAACAGTCACATATAAATATGATGGTGGTTTAAAAGAATATGTTGAATTCTTGAATAATGGTCAAACTAAACTAAATCAAAAAGCGATGTATTTTGAAGGCGAACAAGCTCATATTCAAGTTGAAATCGCAATGCAATACAACACCACATTCAACACTATGTTATATTGTTATACAAACAACATTTTCAACCCAGAAGGCGGAACTCACGAAGAAGCTTTCAAAACTACACTAACTAGATTATTAAATAAATACGCTAACGACCATGGATTATTTAAAAAGGATGAATCTTTAACTGGTGACGACTCAAGAGAAGGTTTAATTGCTATAGTATCAGTTAAACACCCTGATCCACAATTTGAAGGTCAAACCAAGACAAAATTAGGCTCTGAAGACGCAAGAAGAGTTGTGACTAATATTATGGGCCAACAACTACAAAGATTCTTAGATGAAAACCCTAATGATTCTAAAACTATAATAGATAAAGCATTAACTGCTGCGCACGCTAGAATCGCAGCTAAGAAAGCAAGAGAATTAGTTCAAAGAAAGAGCCCACTCGACAATTTAGGTCTCGCATCAAAACTATCTGATTGTAGAAGTAAAGACCCTACTAAATCAGAAGTATTTATCGTCGAGGGTGATTCAGCCGGAGGCAGCGCAAAACAAGGTAGAGACGCTGAATACCAAGCTATATTACCATTACGTGGTAAGGTATTAAATGTTGAAAAAGCTAGAATGGATAAGATTTTAGCTAACCGTGAACTAGTTTCTATGATTCAAGCTTTTGGTTCTGGAATGGACGCTGATTTCGATATTACTAAAGCGAGATATCATAAAGTCGTTATTATGACCGATGCGGATGTCGACGGAGCACATATTAGAACTCTTCTTCTAACATTCTTCTATCGTCATATGAGACCACTAATTGAAGCTGGATATGTATATATCGCTCAACCACCACTTTATAGAATTCAATCTGGTAAAAATATTCAATATGCTTATTCTGATGAAGAAAGAGACACAATATTAAAAGGATTAAGTTCTAAACCACAAATACAGCGTTATAAAGGTTTAGGTGAAATGGACCATACTCAATTATGGGATACTACATTAAACCCTGATAACAGAGTATTATTAAGAGTTAACTTAGCTGATGCGATAGTTGCGGATCAAACATTCTCTACATTGATGGGTGAAGATGTTGAACCAAGACGTGATTTCATCAATGAAAACGCAGGATACGTTAAGGATCTTGATTACTAGGAGGAAATATGTCTACTGAAAATGTAATAAACGATGAAAATAGATGGACTAATATAAAAAATGTACAAGATGTAGATTTAAATGAATCTATGCGTACATCGTTCTTGTCTTACGCGATGAGCGTTATCGTAGATAGAGCTCTTCCAGACGCAAGAGATGGATTAAAACCTGTTCAAAGAAGAATATTATTCGATATGAGCGAACTAGGAATGGGATACACTTCTCAATTTAAGAAGTGCGCAAGACTAGTTGGTGACGTTATGGGTAAGTATCACCCACACGGTGACACTGCAATCTATGAAGCCGCAGCCAGAATGGCTCAACCATTCTCATATAGATATCCATTAGTTTATGGACATGGTAACTTCGGTTCAATCGACGGTGATAAACCAGCCGCAATGCGTTATACAGAATGTAAGATGATGAAAATCACTGAAGAAATGCTTAAGGATATTGATAAGCGTACAGTACCATTCCAAGATAACTATGATTCAACTGAACAAGAACCAGTTTACTTACCAGCCGCATTCCCTAACCTTCTTTGTAATGGTGCAGTAGGAATCGCGGTAGGTATGGCTACAAATATTCCACCACACAACTTAAGAGAAGTTGTAGATGGATATCTAGCATATATGGATAATCCAGATATCACTACTGAAGAATTGATGCAGTATATCAAAGGTCCAGACTTCCCAACTGGTGGCGTTGTGATGGGAATTCAGGGATTAAAAGATGCATATGAAACTGGTAGAGGAATGATCCAAATCAGATCTAAGTGCGAAATAGTTGAAATGGAAAACGGCAAAAAACAAATTATCGTTAACGAAATTCCATACGCTGTAAACAAGTCTCAACTAATTGAAAAGATAGCTGAACTCGCAAAAGAAAAACCTCTAGCAGGCCAAGAAAAGAAGATAGACGGTATTGTAGATTTAAGAGACGAATCTTCTAAGGGCGATGTAAGAATCGTTATTGAAGTTAAAAAGGATGCGTCTGCGGAAATACTACTTAATAACTTATTTAAATATACTCCTCTTCAAACAAGCTTCTCTATCATAATGTTAGCTTTAGTTGATAATCAGCCTGAATTATTATCACTTAAAAAAGCGTTAGAAGTATATTATAAACATCAATTAAATGTATTATTAAATAGAACTCAATATGATTTAGAAAAATCAATCGCAAGAAAGAGTATATTAGAAGGTTATATTATAGCGTGTGATAATATCGATGAAGTTATCCATATCATCAGAAATTCATATGATGATACTGAAGAAAAATTAATCGAAAGATTTACATTAACTAATGAACAAGCTAAAGCAATCTTAGCTTTGCCACTTAGACGTTTAAGCGGACTTGAAGTAGATAAGATTAAAACTGAACTCAATGAAACAATCGCTAATATCGCTGAAGATGAAAAGATTCTTGCGGATCCAGCTGAACAACATCGTATCTTAAAAGAACAAATTAATGATGTTAAGAATAGATATGGAGATGATAGAAAGACTGATATCGATTATTATTCTTCAGCTGAAATCGAAAATGAAGATTTAATCCCTAAACAAGACGTTATTGTTGCGATAACTGAAGGTGGATACGTTAAAAGAATGCTACCTGATGAATATAAAGCACAAAATAGAGGCGGTAAAGGCAAGACTGGAATGAAAGTTCATAGTGATGATATTGTTAGAAAAGCAATATTTACATCAACTCATGACTATCTACTATTCTTTACTGATTTAGGTAGAGTATTTAAATTAAAAGCGTATAGAATTCCAATGGGATCTAGAACTTCTAAAGGAACTCCTATCGTTAATATGTTAGCTCTTCCTGATAATGAACACCTAACTGCAGTAATGAATGTTTCTGATTTTGAAAACGGATATATTTTCTTCGTCAGTGAATATGGTGTTGTTAAGAGAACACATATCAGTGAATTTAAGAATATACGTACATCAGGAATTCGTGCTTTAACTTTAAGAGAAGATGATATATTACATTATGTATTCCTAACAAACGGTGATCAGGATGTAATAATCGCAACTCAACAAGGTAAAGCAATCAGATTCAATGAAAATGATGTTAGAAGCATGGGAAGAAACGCTGCAGGCGTTAGAGGAATCGACCTATCTGAAGACGATAAAGTTATTGGCGCAACAATCGCTGAAAGCGAAGACGAACAACTTCTTGTATTAACTGAATTTGGTTATGGTAAGAGAACGTTCGTAAGCGAATATAGACAACAATCTAGAGGTGGTAAGGGTGTTAAGACAATCAATATCACTGAAAAGAACGGTAAATTAACTAGACTTGAAGTTGTTACAGGTGAAGAAGACTTATTTATCATTACTGATAAGGGAATGACAATTAGAACTCACGTTGACCAGATAAGCGTCTTATCTAGAGCGACTCAAGGCGTTAGAATTATGAACTTACTTGAAGGTCATAAAGTAGAAACAATGGTTCTTCTCCCAAGAGACGAAGATGAAGAAGAAACTATAGAAACAAACGAAACCATTTCTACTGAAACACAAACAGAACCATTAAAAGAAGAAAACGCTCCAGTAAAAGAAGCTGAAGATAAAAGCGACGAGCTATTTTAATTAAGAGGTATCAAAATGTTAGACATTAAATATATTAGAGAACATAAAGACGAAGTCATTAGAAGACTTAATACTAGACCTGGAGATTATACAGATCAGGTTAATACACTTGTTGAATATGATGTTCAATATAGAAAAGATATTCAAGAAGTTGAAGCTTTAAAAGCTAAATCAAATCAAACATCTAAATTAATAGGCGAATATAAAAGAACCGGTAAAGACACTAAAGAAATTTTTGATGCAATAGGAACTCTCAAAAGCGAAATTCAAGCCAAAGATCAAGAAATGGCTGAACTTCAAAAGAAAATTAAAGATATTTTAGATGTTTTACCTAATTTACCAAAAGAAACTGTACATGTTGGAAAAGATGAAAGCGAAAACACAGTTATAAGAACTGTTGGTGAACCAACTAAATTTAATTTCGTTCCAAAAGGACATTATGAATTAGGTACTAACTTAGATATTTTAGATTTTGATAGAGCTGCTAAGATCTCAGGCGCTAGATTCGTAATCTATAAAGGACTTGGAGCTAGACTTGAAAGATCATTAATCGCATTCATGATGGATTTACATTCATCTAGAGGATATACAGAATGTATGCCTCCATATATGATTAACGCAGCGTCAATGTATGGAACAGGACAATTCCCAAAATTCAAAGATGATGCATTCGCAGTTAATGATGATAGAGGATTATATTTAAATCCTACTGCTGAAGTACCAACTATCAATATGTATCGTGATGAAATAATTGACGGTTCTAAATTACCAATTAAGTATTGTTCATATACTACCGCATTCAGAAAAGAAGCTGGATCAGCTGGAAAAGATACTCACGGTATTATTCGTCAACATCAATTCAATAAAGTTGAATTAATTAATATAGTTGATAGAGAATTAGGATACCAAGCTTTAGAAGAATTAACTAATGAAGCTGAAGAAGTATTAAAACAATTAAAACTTCCTTATCATGTAGTTGAACTATGTACAGGCGATATGGGATTTGGCTCAGCTAAAACATACGATCTAGAAGTATGGATCCCATCAGAAAATAGATATAGAGAAATATCTTCTTGTTCAAACGATGAAGACTTCCAAGCAAGACGTGCAAACATCCGTGTAAGAAAATCAAAAGATCAGCCACTTGAATATCCACACATTTTAAATGGTTCAGGTCTTGCGGTAGGAAGAACGCTTGTTGCGATACTTGAAAACTACCAACAAGAAGACGGCTCTATAGTGGTTCCAGAAGTTTTAAGAAAGTACATGGGTACAGACATCATTAAATAAAAGAAAACGGCTACAATTAGCCGTTTTCTATTTATTTATACTCTTTAATATACTATCTAAATCAACGTTTTTACTATTATCTACAAATCCTATATCAAATCCATCATTATCATATCTTGGAATCAAATGAATGTGGAAATGTTCAACAGATTGTAGTGGCTTTTGATTGTTTGAAATAATGTTTAATCCAATAGGGTTTAAAGACTGTTTTAATTTTCTTGAAACGAGTTTTACTACTCTCATAATATCATCATTTTCATCATCAAGTTCAAAGATGTTACTTGAGTGTTTTTTAGGAATAACTAGAGTGTGTCCAGTTGTTACTTGAGTTAAATCCAAAAAAGCTAAATATTTTTCATCTTCATATACTACCTTTGATGGGATTTCATGATTTGCGATCTTACAAAAAATGCACATATTTTTCTCCTTTAAATTAATAGAAATTATTATATTTCTATTTTACCACACAAAATTAAAGCGATATGATAAAATAAAAATATGCAAAATAAGACTCAAATTCAAAATCAAATCAATAAAAATAATTTTAGAGTAAAAAAACAATATGGTCAGAATTTTTTATCTGACCATTCTATTGTTGAGAAAATAGCGGAATTATCAAATATCA
>CALCVH010000075.1 GCA_937907585.1 uncultured Bacillota bacterium
ATCGTTATCGGTTATCCTGACCATTTCGCAGATTATCTTAAATCAGGTAAGATTTTAGCTTTAGATAAATACATCGATTCTGAAAACTATGGTGTTGATAGAAATGACTTTATTAAAGCCTATATGGAAGAAAACAACCAATTTGGTGGAATCACTTATTCTCTTCCATTGTCTAAATCTGAAGAAGTCATGGTTTACAATAAATCAGCTTTAGACGCATGTGAAATTGATATTCCATATGATAGACCTTTAACTTGGTTTGAAATATATTCATTATGGGAAAAATTAAAAGATTATAAAGGAAACTACGCTAACTTCAAATATCTTTTAAACTATGACTCAACAGATAATATGTTCATTAACTTCGCTAGACAATGGAAAGCTCCATATACAGCAATTGGTGAAGATGGAAAAGGACAATTATTAGTTACTGATTCAAGAACAGTTCAAATGTTAGACTATCTTGCAACATGTTTCTCATATAATTATTTATCAGTACCTCTAAACTATTCTGATACAGCTAACTATGGTTCAGATTATTTCCAAAAACAACAGATGCCATTTACAATTGGTTCAACTGCTGGTGTAAGCTATGACATTCCAAAAGAGATTTCAGCTGATGTTCAATACGTATTCGAAGGTGGTATCGCAATGGTTCCACAAATGACTACTGATAAAAATGATAGTGAATTTTCTATGTCAGTTGTTCAACAAGGTCCAAACATCGCTATTCTTGATGCAGGATCTGATGAAGAAGATTTAGTATCTTGGTTATTAATCAAATACTTAACTACTATGGATCAATATGGCAAAGATAGCTTAAGCGCTAATAGCGAAGGATTTATAGAAGGACAAAATAACTCAGCAAGATTTGGTATTTCTACTGGTTACTTCCCAGTTACTTATTCAGCATATAATTCAGCATTATATACAGAATACATGTCAATCGGTAAGAGATATTACGAAAACGGCAAATCAACTGAAGGATTCACTGATAAAGAAAAAGCTAACCTATTGAGTAGCCAAGTAGCATACGTTTCATATTTACAAAGCGATTGGTTAAGATATGATCCTGCATTCCCTGCATCTTCAACTTTATTCGGTTCAGCTGAAATCAGAACTAACGCTGGCTTATGTGTTGAAAAGATTGCAAAAGATAACAACTATGACCCAGCTACAGCTTTAAGAGAATTCTTAAACGACATGACAATCACTATTGGTTAAAAATAAGGAAAAATATGAAGATTAAACAATTATTAATTGTTGTCTTCTCGCTACTATTCATATTATTAGTTGGTTGTGAAAAAGCAACTACAAGCAGCAGCACTACAGTTAATTCTACTGAAGAAAGCACTGTATCTTCTACTAAAGGCATTGTCACAACCACTAATGAAGGCGAAACTTGGGTGCTTCCTGATATGACAGGATTTTCAACAGAACAAGTTAGAAAAACTTTAGAAGATTCGCCTTTAGAGAACTGGAACATTATCGTTAAAGGCGATCTAGAATATGGCAGCGAAGAAGGCCAATATCAATTTGAAAAATTCTATGGTTACGCAGGTGCTAATAACGTTCCTGGCGCAACTGTTCAAAGTTCAAAAAAATTAAATGTATATGTTACTGCTTATAATTTATCTAACTCATTAAGTGATTTTGTAAATGCAAATCAATCTTTAAAAAAAGACTATAGTTCAATTACTTTAAGTGGCAAAAACTTATCTGGTATATTTACTACTGATGGTATAGGAGAAGTAACTGTTACTAGCTTTGTAGATGGTGACACTACAAGATTCAGAGATTTAGGTGGTAACTTAATTACATTAAGATATTTAGGAGTTGATACTCCTGAATCTACTGCGGCATTCGAACCTTGGGGTAAAGCCGCAAGTAAATATACTGAAGAATGCTTAACAAACGCTAAAAAGATAGTGCTTGAAGCTGATGCGCCTGGTCAAAAAGATTCAAATGAAAGATTCTTGGGTTGGGTTTGGTACCAAGATCAAGCTGATGAGTGGCATTTATTACAACTAGAACAAATTTTATTTTGTTATACAAAGGATAAAGCTGATAGTAATTCTACATATGGAAAATTTGTTTCTCAAATTGGTTCTTTAGTTCAAAAAACTGGTAGAAGAGTTTGGGGAGAACATGATCCAAATTATGATTATTCAACTGATCCAAAAGTTTTATCTTTAGAAGAATTAAGAACTAACTTTAGTTTATATTATTCTAAGAAAGTTACTGTTACTGGTGTAGTTGCGTTATTGGATGGCGCAAGCCCTGTAATAGTTGATCCTCAAACTGGATATGGAATCTATTTCTATATTCCACCATGGATGTCAACTGGTGCATACGATGTTAAAGTCGGTAACGTAATAACTATTACTGGCGTTGCGACATATTATGGTTCAGCTGATGAAAGCGACCTAGATTCTATGGATATAGATTTAGGAGAAGGATCTCCTCAATTAACAGATTTCAAAGAAAATAATGTTGTATTAGTTGAAAGCAGATCATATTTAGATGAATCAACTAAAGATTATAAAGTACAATTATCTACTTTAATTCCTACATTATTAGACGCTTCGAATCTAACTTCTAAAGATTTAGGTAGATATTGTAAATTTGAAAATCTAACTATTAAGAGAGTATACGAAGCATCAACTAAATCAGGATTTACAGTTACTTGTGAAGATGAAAATGGAAATGAAATCAATATTCGTGTTGATGATTCACATTACTTTATTGAAGGTTCAAATGAAGAAGGTTTAGATAAAAAAGACTTCGTCGTTGGACATAAAATTAAATCTGTTACTGGATATCTAACATATTATTTTGGATTCCAAGTTGGATTAATATCTAAAGCATTAATTGAATTTGATGAATAAAAATATAAACAGGAGAAAAAATGAAAAAATTCTTTAAACTAACAGGTTTATTCGCATTACTATTAGGCCTATTGGTTGTTGCGGGTTGTGAAAAAATAGAAACTCCAACTGGCAACAACGATACCACAACTGAAGCAAGTGAAGCTACTGATAATCAGGCTGAAAAAGAGTTTAATAAACAAGCTTTTGACACTGACTTTGCTGCTTTAATGAAAGTTGTTCCAGCAAAAGTTAAAACATTTAAGAACGTAGCTCTTCCTACAAAATGTGCTAATGATTCAGTTGTTACTTGGGTTTCAAGTGATGAATCAGTAATCAAAAGTGATGGTACTCTTGGAGCATACGTAAATGATGGTTTAAATCTTGATGGTACTTTACCAAAAGCAACTTTAACAGCTACTATCACTCGTGGTGATTTATCACAAGAATATACAGTTGAAGTAGAAGTAGACAGAAGAAGCGATTACGCTATTGCTGTATATGATACTATGAACAGTCTCAAAACATTCTATGAAGGAAATGAACTTACTGGTTACCAATTAGAATTTGATGCTACTGGAAAAGTAATCTACAACTTCAATTTCGTTAAGAGAAATGATGTAACTATTAAATACGCTTCTACAAATAGAATCCATGTAAATGAAGATGGTGTTACTGCTACAGTTGATAGACCATCAACAAAAGAAGAATGTGGCGGAAGAGATTATGTATTTGATAAAATTACTGCAGAAGTAAGTTATGGAACATGTAAAGCTACATTTGATTTTATTGTTAAAATCTCTATAGGACAACAATTATCAACTCTAAGAGATATTAAGACTGCGATGGCTCAAGAAGGCTGGACTTCTGAACATGGAGGAAAAACTGAATACTTATTCAGCGGAACTGTAACATTAGTTTGGGAATCTGAAGATGCATTCCAAGGATTCTATATGGAAAAAGATGGATATGGAATGTATGTATATTCAGCAGGTGTTGAAGGAGCTACTCCTAGAGTTACAGAAGGTGATGAAGTTGTATTAGCTGCAACACTCACTATCTATAATGGACTTCCTGAAACAAGCAAAGTTAATACAATCGCTATAATCGTTCCTGCGGAAGATAATGCAGAAAACATCGCTAAGGTTACTCCAGTTGAAGTAACTGCTGATAACTTCAACGCTGAAGGCATGGCAATGAAGGATGGTTTAGTAGCTAGCGTTGCTAAATTAATTTATATTAGCGGAACTATGAAATCTGGTACAAGTGCACAATTAACATTCAGAGTTGCTGGCGCAAGTGAAAATGTAACTGTTACATGCGGTAAATACACTTCTGATTTTGATAACATTGCGACATTTGTAAACGGATTAAAGGTTGGCGATATTGTTGAAGTATCTAAATGTGCAATTGGATGGTACAATGAAAATCCACAATTAGTATTCACTAAAGCAAGTTATCTAGCTAAATCTACTACTCCATTAACTGACGCAGAAAAAGTTGCTCTTGATGAACAAATGACAGAATTAAAGGTTGCTGAATTCTTAGCTCCATCTCAAACATACGCACTACCTAAAACTACATTTGGTTCAAAAATTGACTGGACAGTTGTAGACAATGAATTCGTTACAGTTGATGAAGATAAGTTAGTTGTTGGCAACTTCACTGAAAAAACAACTGTTACATTAAAAGCTAAATTCTCTAGTGGTGAAACTCAAGGAACTAAAGAATTCACATTAGAAATTCCTGCATTCGTTCCACTAACAATGGAAGAAGTTGTTGAGAAATATGAAGCTGGAACTCTTGGAACTGAGAACTTTGCTGTTACTTTAGAAATCTACGATAAAGTTGGTGATTTCTATTTTGCAGGTACTAAAACATATAAAGATTTATTCTTAGTTTCATCTAAAAAAGCTTTACAAGAATTCTCTAACTCAACTCTATTAGTTTCTAAAGTTGAAAAGAATGGTTCTACATATACTTTAACAGCTGATTCTGCTCCTGGTGTATCAAGTTTAGAGTACCGTTTCACTGGTGAAGCAACAGA
>CALCVH010000076.1 GCA_937907585.1 uncultured Bacillota bacterium
TTGGACCAATTGGATATTTATTATCATTCTTTATGGCTTGGCTTCTTGCGCAATTAACTCATAAAATTAGAACGGTACTAGCTGTAATATTATATTCTCCATCTTTAACAAGCGCAATTATGATGAGCGTTGTATGGAGAGTTCTATTTAGTGGTGATTCAAGAGGATATCTCAATTCACTTCTTATCAACTGGGGCTTTATATCAACACCAGTTCAGTTCTTACAAGATCCAAGATTCATCTTTGGAATAATGATATTCGTTGGACTTTGGAGCTCAATGAGTGTTGGATTCCTTGCGATGTTATCAGGTATATTAAATATCAATAAGGAATTATATGAAGCCGCATATATAGATGGAATGAAATCAAGATTCCAAGAAATCTTTTTTATCACAATCCCATCAATGAAACCACAAATGATGTTTGGCGCAGTTATGTCAATCGTTAATACATTTAACGCCGCAGGCCTCGCTACTACATTATCAGGTTCAACTCCACCTCCACAATACGCTGGATGGTTAATTGTTGATCACATGAATGACTATGGATTCGCACGATATGAAATGGGCTACGCAAGTGCGATATCTGTAATATTACTTCTTGTAGTAGGTGCTTTCTACCTAGTCGCAAGAAAACTCTTTACGGAGAAAGACTGATGGCTAAGAATAGAAAGAAAAGAAGTAAGTTCTTAGGAACGATGATCAACCCAGCCCATTTCCATCGTTCACAAATAAAGTTCATTATAATAGTTTTACCTTTAGCTTTATTAATGTTACTTCCAATGTTGTTCATTTTAAGCCATGCGTTTAAACCATTTAGTGAACTATATGCATATCCACCTAAATTCTTCGTTAGAAGACCTACCCTAGATTCATTTAGATTACTCGCAAGATTAACTAGCCAATCAGGAGTTCCATTAATGCGCTACGCATTTAACTCTATCATTCAAGCGGTTGGCGTAATATTCTTCACATTGTTCTTTGGATCTATGGCTGCCTATTCATTCTCATTCTTAAAATATAAAGGTAAGAAAGCGCTTCTTGGCGCAAACCAAATCGCAATCATGTTTGTCGCAGTTGCGGTAGCGGTACCTAGATATTTCGTAATGAATAGACTTGGATTAATCAATAATTATTTATCCTTAATCGTTCCTTTAATTGCGATGCCTGTAGGTGTATTCTTACTAAAACAGTTCATGGATCAAATCCCAAGAGAATTGATTGACGCATCAAAAATAGATGGAGCGAACAGTTTCCAAATTTATTTAAAAGTTATTATTCCATTAGTGAAGCCAGCTTTAGCGACTGTCGCAATCCTCTCATTCCAAGCAGCTTGGAATAACACTGAAGCATCATCCCTTTTTGTAGATGATGAATCACTTAAGACACTAGCGTATTATTTCTCAACTATGTCTATGGGATCAAGCGCACTCGCAAACCAAGGTATGAGCGCCGCAGCTTCATTAATTATGTTCCTGCCTAACATTATCTTCTTCATACTTGTGCAAAACCAAGTAATGAACACAATGGCTTATTCGGGTATGAAATAATGAAAAAATCTAAAATCATTATTCTCTTAACATTAATTAGCTTACTATCTTTACTATTAATCGCAAGCACTAGAAAAGTTAATGCGACAAATGTTCCATATAAGACATTTACAGAAAATAGAGATAGAGAACTGATTGAAACACAAGAAGCATATACCCCAAAAAGTTCAATCAATATTATCTATGATGGATTATCGATATCTAAGGCAGAAGATATGATAATTGATAATGACGATTACCTTTATATCGCTGATACAGGAAATAAACGTATAGTCGTTCTAGATAATAACTTAGCTCCAATATACGCATTTGGATCTGATAAATTAGTCTATCCGAGAGGCATATATAAACTTGATAATGATATCTATATTACAGATTATGATTCTAAAACTCAAACAGGTAGAATCTTAATCTATGAATATGATAAATCATCTAATACCGCTACACTTAAAAAAGAATTCTTTACTCCAACAAGCTGGATTTTAGAAACTGATGGTTATATCTATAAACCAATCAAGATTGCGGTATCAGAAAATGGCTACATGTATGTGACAAGTGAAGGTTCATCATCAGGTGTACTAATGATTGACCCAAACAATAACTTTATCACATATTTCGCAGCGAACTCTCCTACATATTCTGGATTTGAAAAGATAATGTATTTCTTATTTGAAGGAACTAGGTGGGCTGAACGTAATAGAAAAATTGCGCCATCCCCATATAATGTAATGCTTAATGGAACAGGTTATGTTTATACAATAACTAAATCTGAACTAGATAAGGATGGGTTTACAGATAACTTCAAAAAAGTTAATACTGGTGGCACTAACTATTTCCCTAAACAGATGATAGGCACTAACGATTTTATCGATTCGTATTATGGAAAATATGGAAACACTTACGCAATAAGCGAATCTGGACAAATATTCGAATATGATGATGAAGGAAATCTACTTTTCAAGTTCAGTGGAAAAGGAGATAACTTAGATGTATATGGACTATTTTCTAGCGCATCATCTATAGTTGTAAATTCAACTGATAACTTATATGTAATAGATTCAACTAGAAACAATCTTCAAATATTCGTTCCTACAACATATTGTAACTATGTTCATGAAGCATTAGCTTTATATAAGGATGCGAAATATGAAGAAGCTCTAGAAATCTGGCAAGAAGTTTTAAGATATAATTCGATGTTCGATCTAGCTCATAAGGGAGTAGGTCTTGCTTACTATATGAGTGGAAGATACGAAGACGCATTAAATGAATTCTATATATCTTATGATAAAACTGATTATTCAGATGCATTCTGGGAAATAAGAAATATCTATCTAATCAACCATTTATCAATGTGGATAATAATTATAATATCTTTGATAGTAGCAATAGTCGTAGTTATAATAACTAATAAGAAATATCATTATCTACATAAAGTATTCAAACCATTCATCTATCTATATAATAAGAAAATAGTCAATCAAACGTTATATAGCTTTAGATTCTTAATTCATCCAAGCGACTCAATCTACGAGATTAAAACGAAGAAGAGAGCGACGATGTTATCATCAACAATCATTCTCTTAATCATCTTCGGATTATATCTTCTTGGAATGGTTTTAACAGGATTTATCTTCAATAGTGTAATAATTGAAAAAACAATATTATTAAC
>CALCVH010000077.1 GCA_937907585.1 uncultured Bacillota bacterium
ACAAATGGATTCTACAAGTAAAGGTAGATATAAACTCGCTAAATCTATTCAAGAAATGATTGGCTATTCTAAAGAACATGACGATAAGATTAGAGGAGAAGTCGAGCACGAAATGTTTCCTGATGGAGATCTCGTAAATGATATGTATAGCGAAAAAGAACAATTCCTCACTGAAAATGATCTTGATGATAGCATGGAAAATGAAATGGACTCAGTTGATTTAAATACTGCTGTAATACACGAAAACAAGAGAGATAAACATCAATCGAATGAGGTTGATAACGGAAAAATAAATGTTCAAAACGATTTAGATGACTTTGTTTTGGACCAATAATCCATATTTATAAATGAAAATGGTTTTCATAAAACCCAACCGAACTGGCTGGGTCTTTTTGTTGGGTAACCATATGGTTTTGTCACAATTTAATAATTAAAATTTTAGGGAAACCCGCACATTTTCAATAAAAAGATTTTAGGGAAACCCGCACATTTTGTTGATTTTTGTTTTTTTAATGATAAATTATATGTGTATAGGTGAACTAATATGAACTTTAAACGTAAGATTTATGATGAATTGCTTAACTGGAAAAAGGAATCAAATGGGGAAACTGCACTAGTAATTGAAGGCGCAAGACGTGTAGGCAAATCAACTATTATTGAAGAATTTGGAAAAAACGAATATAAATCATACATAATGATTGATTTTTCTAATACGAAAGAGTCGTTTACAAAAGATGTAAAAGATATTTTTGAAAAAACTGAAAGTTATGATGATTTTTTTCAAATCTTACAACTAGTTAAAGGTATTAAATTGTACCCAAGAGAATCATTGATAATATTTGATGAAGTTCAAAAATATGTTAAAGCAAGAGAAATGATTAAATTTCTCGTAAAAGACGGGCGATATGACTATATAGAAAGCGGTTCATTAATATCTTTAAGAAAAAATTCTAAAAAGATTCTTATCCCTTCAGAAGAAAGAAGAATTGAAATGTTTCCAATGTCTTTTGAAGAATTTTTAATGGCTCTAGGAGAAGAACAACTTATTGAAAATATCAAAATGTCTTTTAATAATAGGGTGGCGTTATTTGAACCTGTTCATAAAAAAGCAATGAACCTATTTAGAACTTATATGGCTGTTGGTGGTATGCCAAAAGTTGTAAAAAAATACGTTGAAACAAGAGATTATGAACTGGTGGATAAAGAGAAAAAAGACATAATAAAACTATATCTTGATGATTTACAAAAAATATCTAGAAAATCATCATCTGTTAGCCCACTCATTATTTATGATAGAATTCAATCTATCCACTCAAATCATTCTTTTGAAATACATCCATCATCTTTTTCTAGTGATACTAAGTTATTTACGTGTCTTAATAATATTGACGATCTTGAGTCAAGCAAAGTTGTTAATGTCGCTTACGAAATAAAAAATATTGATGCTACATTATCGCTAGGATTTGATTTTTCAGGTGTTAAAGTATATTCAGGTGACACAGGCCTTCTTGTAACAAAGATGTTTTATGATAAAAAGTTCTTGGATAATACTCTATATAAGTCTATAATTCTTGATAAACTATCTGTTGATGAGGGATTTTTATTTGAAAATGTAGTAGCGCAAGAGTTAAGAGCGAATGGTCATTCATTAAAATACAATACATTTTATAAATCTAACTCTAATAAATTATATTCAATAGACTTCTTTATAGAAAACAATAGAAAGTTTTCTCCAATAGAAGTTAAATCATCAGATTATAAATCTCATTCTAGCTTAGATGAGTTTTATAATAAATATCATCAATATATAGATAAGAGAATAATAGTCTACTCTAAGAACTATAAAGAAGAAGATGGAATAGTGTATTTGCCTATTTATATGGTAATGTGTATATAAATAACAAAAGATTATATTTGTGTCTTTTATTTGCGTTTGAGAAAATTTCTCGAACGCTTTTTACTTTCATGAAACCATTTTTACGATTATTTCACATTATATTATGAAAAATTTTCATATATTTTCATTTCCCTTGAAAAACAAATATGATTATACTATAATCATTTATACAATAGGAGGAAATCATATATGATGAAAGCAACTATATTTGATGTCGCATCTAGAGCGGGCGTTTCTAACGCAACAGTATCAAGAGCGCTGAACACTCCTGATCTTGTTAAACCTGAAACAAGAAAGAAAATATTAAAAGCTGCGAAGGAATTAGGATATAAAGCTAATGCGCTCGCAAGAGGCCTCGCAAGTAGTAAATCTACTCAAGTAGCCGTTATTGTATCTGACCTTGCGAGAGCGTCTGTAGCGGAGATGGTTAAAGGAATATTAAGCGTTGCTTCTACTTATAAATATTCAACAATAATCATCCCATCACCATCTGATGATAAATATAATGATCTATTAACTGATATTGTTTCATCTAGAGTCGATGGAGTTTTATACCTTGTAGATGAAATTACAGATATTAAATACAATGTATTAAAAGAGTTAACTGATACATACAAGGTACCACTAGTATTAGTAAATACACTATCTAGAGAACAGGATGATGAAAAATTCTTATCTGTCACAATCGATTATGAAAGTGCTGGATATGAAGTAACTAAAGCTTTAATTGATGAAGGAAGAAAAAATATCGCATTATTTACTACGCTTAAAAGATATCCAGTATCTATTCTAAAAGAGAATGGATATGTTAAAGCGATGGAAGAAGCAGGTTTAGAACCTAAAATATGTTATACATCAGGTAACTTAGATAAGAACTCTAAAGATATAAGTGATTTTTTAGAAATAAACAATGTTGATGGTGTAATAGGCGTTAGAGATTCTATCGCTATTACAGTTATGAATTATCTAATGAAGAACGGATTAGAAGTTCCTAAGGATGTATCAATATTTGGATTCCAAAACACTAGATATACTTTGTTATGTAGACCACAAGTATCTACAGTGGATGTTCCTACAAATGAAATAGGTGCTAGAGCGATGAAAGAACTAACTACTGAAATGTTAGAAGAAGAAACTACTAGAAATGAAAAGAGAATCATGCTTAAGCACAAGATTATAAAAAGAGAAAGTACTAAATAAAAAGGATGTAAAAATTATGAAGTTGTATGAAGATTTAAAATGGCGTGGACTCGTTGCGCAAACTGCTGGAGAGAATATCGAAAAGGCATTAGATAATGGAGGGTTAAAGTTTTATATTGGAGTTGACCCAACTGGAAAAAGTATTCACGCTGGAAACTTATTATCTATATTAAACGCAAAAAGAATCGCATCTTATGGACATAAACCATATATATTAATTGGTGGAGCTACTGGACTAATTGGAGATCCATCAGGTAAAAGCGCTGAAAGAAATTTACAAACTATTGAAGCTGTTAAGGATAACGCTTCAAGAATCAAAGCTCAAATAGAAAAGATTGTCCCAGAAGCGACTTTTGTTAATAACTATGACTGGACAAGCAATATGAATGTAATCACATTCTTAAGAGATTTTGGTAAGAACTTAACAGTTAACTACATGATGAGTAAGGACTCGGTTAAGAAGAGACTTGAAACAGGTATTTCATTTACTGAATTCTCTTACCAATTACTTCAAGCATTAGATTATTATCACCTATACACTACTGAAGGTGTAAACCTACAAGTAGGTGGACAAGATCAATGGGGAAATATCACATCTGGATTTGAATTAATTAGAAAGATGGCTGGTGAAAACGCTAAAGCATATTGTCTTACATTCCCACTACTATTAAAACCAGACGGAACTAAATTTGGTAAGACCGCAGGTGGCGCTGTATGGTTAGATCCTAATATGACTAGTCCATATGCTTTCTATCAATTCTGGTTAAATACTAGCGATGAAGAAGTAATAGATAGATTAAAAGAATTCACATTCTTAACTAAAGAAGAGATAGATTCAATTGAAGCTGAATGGAGTGAACATAAAGAATTTAGACTCGCTCAAAAGAGATTAGCTGAAGAAGTAACTAAGCTTGTTCATGGAGAAAAAGCTCTAGAAGAAGCGATGAGAATCACTAAAGCTGTATTTAGTGGTGATGTAGCGTCTTTATCTAAAGAACAGATTGAAGAAGCTTTTAAAGAAGACAAACTAACTGTAGTAAGTGATGATATCAATATCGTTGATGCGCTAGTTTTAACTGGACTCGCTCCATCTAAATCTGAAGGAAGAAAACTAGTTCAAGGTGGCGCAATCAGTGTAAACTCAGTTAAGGTAACTGATTTTACATTCGTAGTTAAAAAGGAAGACGCTATTGATAACACATATTCTTTCATTAAGAAAGGTAAAAAGAATCACGCATTAATGAAACACGAGGGATGATATGAGAGATTTTAATCGCGAATTTAAACCATATTATGATAGATTTATGGCGGATTATAAATCCCTTTTAAGAATACCTAGTGTTCTTGATGAATTTAATCCAAATAATGTTGATGCACCATTTGGATTAAATATTAGAGCCGCTTTAGATAAGATGTTAGAAATAGGTGAAAGAGATGGTTTCAAAACCGTTAATGTTGATAACTATTCTGGCTTTATCGAATATGGCGAAGGAGATAAAGTACTATTAATACTAGGACACTTAGATGTAGTTCCCGCGACAGGTAAATGGACTAATCATCCATTTGAACCAACTATTGTTGGCGATAGAATCTACGCTAGAGGCTCAATTGATGATAAGGGACCACTAATTGCCTGTTATTATGCGTTAAAGAGATTGAAAGATAACGATTTTAAACCTAATATGAAGATTAGATTCTTCTTTGGATGCGATGAAGAAACAGGATCAAGAGGACTCCACAAATATTATCAAAAATATGGTGAATGCGATTATGGGTTCTCTCCTGATGCGGATTTCCCTGTAATATACGCTGAAAAAGGTATATCAAAAGAAACTATTACTGGCGCTACTAAAGATTCTGCTTTAGTATCATTTAGATCTGGAACAGTTTCAAATGTAGTTCCTGATATCGCTACTGCGGTAGTTAAAGATCTAAACCTTGAAAAAGAATTTAAAGAATATTTATTATCTAATAACCTAAAAGGTGAAGTAAATGGTAATGAATATAAAGTGTATGGCTTAGCGGCTCATGGATCAACTCCTGAAATAGGAATAAATGCCGCATTACACTTAACAAGATTCTTATCTAAATATATCGATAATGAATTCCTAGATTTATGTGGAAACTATTTCTTTAATGATTTCTATGGAGAAAAGATAGGAATTGATCATTTAGATAATGAAATGGGTAAAGTTTCAAACAATGTAGCGGTATTCGATTATAGCGATAATAAATATTCAATTATCACTAATATCCGCTATCCTAAAGGATTTGATTTTGATGAGAAGATGAATATACTAAGAACATTCTTAAAGAAGTTCAATGCTGAACTCAGAGTAGACTCTAATTCACCATATCACTACGTTCCTAAATATTCTCATCTCGTTCAGGCTTTACTTAAAGCTTATAGAGATAATACAGGAGATAATAGTGAACCAATATCAATTGGTGGAGGAACATACGCTAGAGACTTTAAGAATGCGGTCGCATTCGGTAACGTTTTCCCAGGCGAACAAGCTGATATGCATATGCCTGATGAATTTGCGAACATCTCAAGCTTAATAAAAGGCTCATTCATTTATGAGGATGCGATTAAGAATATATGCGATTAAGACATGTTAAAAATGCGAGCGCAATCGTAGAAGAAAATAGAAATATCGTTATTGAAAATCCTATTCTCTATAAAGGAAAATGGAAAGAATTATTAAATGTTAATGGCCCTATTTCCTTAGAAGTTGGATGCGGTAAAGGTAAATTCTTATGCGATAACGCAATGCTTTATAAAAATAATGGTTATATAGGTCTTGAGATGATGACATCAGTTATTTGTAGAGCTGTACAAAAAGTATTAGAGACTGGTGCTAAAAATGTTCTATTATTAAATCAGGATGCGAATAACTTATTAGATTTATTTAATGAAGGTGAAATAGATAAAATCTATGTTAATTTTCCTGATCCATGGCCTAAAAAGAGACATGAAAAAAGAAGATTAACAAGTCCAAGCTTCCTATCTAAATATAAAACCATTCTAAAGAAAGATGGTGTATTTAGATTTAAGACTGATAATCTAGATTTATATAACTATTCTTTAGAAACTGTTTTACCTGTTTTAAAAGATGGATATAAATATGGATTAGTAGAATATAGTGATGATACTATAATGACTGAATTTGAAACAAAATTCAAAAATAATGGGAACCCAATCTATTTTATAGAGGGAGTTTTTAAGGAGTAAATATATGTTGTTACTTGTGGATATAGGAAATACATATACTAAAATCAAACTAGAAAATGATTCTAGAATATTTCATATTGAGACAAGTAAAATAGTTGATCTGTTTTCTTTAGATGAGTTATTTCCTAAAGATTTAGTCTTTGATAAAGCGTGTATATCATGCGTATCAACCAAAAAAGATTTAATCTTTAAAGAATATTTTGATAAAAGAAATATCTACTCTTTAATAATTAATAAAGATTTTAATTTTAGAATTAAATATCCAATCAAGAATGAATTAGGCCCAGACTTAATAGCGCTAATGGAAGGATGCGCTATTAGTGATAGTTCATTTATCGCTATAAGCTTAGGTACCGCATCAGTATTTTTACACGTTAAAAATAGGGTGTTTAATGGATGCGCTATTGCGCCTGGATTATTATCATCTCTTGATGGATTAATCAATACCGCATCGATGATAAAAGATACTAATCTTGATAAAGAATATGAACTTCTTGGATTTGATACTGATTCATCAGTAAGAGATGGTATACTTATGGGTCATACATTCTTAATTGATGGATATATTGATGCGATTTTAAAAACTGATGAATCTATAAAGAATGTTTATATGATGGGTGGATTCTCAGAAGTTTTAACTAAGAAGTTAAGAAATAAAGTATGTATAGATCAAGATTTAATATTTAAGGGAATGCTTGAGATATATAGAATGAATGAAGGTAAGTAGTATGAAACGATTATTATTAATAGATGGAAATAACGTTATGTTTAGAGCTTTCTATGCGACAGCCGCAATGGGAAACTTAATGTTAAACAAGAACGGTTTTCCTACGAACATGATATATGGATTTATAAATATTTATAATCGTTTCATTAAAGAAGGCTATACCCATATAGCCATCGCTTTTGACAAGGGTTCTAATACAAGAAGACATCAGATTTATAAAGATTATAAAGCTGGAAGAGAAAAAGCGCCTGATGAACTTTTCATGCAGATACCTTATATTCATAAATTTTTAGAGATTTGTAATTGTCATTATTATTTAAATGATGCGTATGAAGCTGATGATATTATCGCATCATTTATGAAGAGATTTAAAAATGACTTTGATGAAGTAGCGGTACTATCTAACGATAATGACTTATTCCAATTAATAAGCGATAATTCATATTCTTTATATACTAAAAATAAAGAAACTATCAAATACGATAAAGAATTTTTATATAAAGAAAAAGGCATCACTCCTATTCAAATACCTGATTATAAAGGACTAATCGGTGATAGTTCTGATAACTTAAAAGGGGTTGCGGGTATTGGACCTAAGACAGCTTCTAAATTATTAAATGAATACACTACTTTAGAAGGAATATATGATAACATTGATTCCATTAAAGGAAGTGTAAAAGATAAATTATTAAATGATAAGGATCAAGCATTCTTCACTAAAGATATGGCTATTTTAAATGATACTTTTAGCGATATCTTAGATGAAGATGAGTATCTAATAAAAGAACCTGACTATAAAGCTTTAAAAGAATTCTATACTGAACTAGATTTCCAATCGTTCTTAAAAAAGATTCCAAAAGAATCTATAAAAGCGGAATTCACTTATAAAATTATCGATAATCCTTTTGAGATAAATAATATCATAGATGTTAAAAACATTAATTATCTTGTATTAGATAATTTAGAAGAGAATTATCATATCGCTCATAGAATTGGATTTGGATTATCTAATTCGCTAGGTAATTATTATATTCCTTTTGATGTTGCGATATCATCGTTCGATTTCAATATGTTCGTATCAGATGAATCTATTAAAAAAGCTGTATACGACTATAAGATGATGTATGTAACACTCAAAAAAGAAGATATATTATTGAATGGTGTCGTGTTTGACTGTTTATTATCATCTTATCTAATAGATCCAGATATCACAAAAAACGATCTAATGGTTATCTGTAATTATTTTGGATATAATGATCTATCTTCAGATGAACAAATATATGGTAGAGGCGCTAAACTAGCTTTACCAGATATTAGCGTATATTCATCTCATATAGCGAGAAAAGCTTTCGCTATCTCTATGATTATGGATTTAGAATTAAAAGAGATTAAAGAAAATAATCAAGAATATCTATTAAACGAAGTTGAAATTCCATTTTCTAGAGTATTAGGTGATATGGAAATAAATGGCTTAAGAGTTGATACTGATGCGCTTAATAGTTATGAAGAAGGGCTTCTTAAAGAACTTAAAGAAATAGAAAATGAAATCTATTTTATAGTTGGCCATGAATTTAATATTTTATCTCCAAAACAGTTAGGTGTAGTTTTATTTGAAGAACAAAACATTCCATATTATGGTAAAAAGAATAAGAGTGGTACATACTCAACTGACGCACAAACTCTAGAACAATATAAAGGAAATGAATTAATTGATAGAGTATTAAGATATAGAATGTTATCTAAACTAGAATCTACTTATGTACAAGGCGTAAGAAACGCTATAAGTGAATCTAGTGATAATAAGATACATTCAATATACCGTCAAGCTTTAACAGATACTGGAAGATTATCATCAACTGAACCAAATCTACAAAATCTTCCAATAAGAAATAAAGAAGCTTCTGAATTTAGAAAAGTATTTATTCCATCTGATAATCAATATTTTGTATCTTGTGACTATTCACAAATTGAGTTAAGAGTTTTAGCTCATATGGCTAATGAAAAAGCGTTAATTAACGCATTCTTAAATGGAGAAGATATCCATGAAGCGACTGCGAAAGCGGTTCTTAAAAAGAGTGAAGTCACTAAAGCTGAAAGATCAAGCGCTAAAGCTATTAACTTTGGAATAATATATGGAATGAGCGCTTGGGGATTATCTCAAGATTTAGGTATCACTCCTACAGAAGCTAAACAGTTTATTGATGAATACCATAAGACATTCCCTAATATCCTTCCGTTTACTGATTCATTGATTCAAGAAGCGATGGATTTAGGATACGTTAAGACAATATTTAATAGAAGAAGATATATTAGAGATATTAAATCTAGTGTATATTCTATGAGAGAATTCGCTAAGCGAACTGCGATGAACGCCCCTATTCAAGGTAGCGCAGCGGATATATTAAAATTATCTATGGTCAAACTTGATAGTGAGATTAAGAAGAATAATCTTCACGCTAAATTGATTCTTACTATTCATGATGAAGTTGTATTAGATGTTAACGCTAAGGAATTAGAAAGAACTATAGAATTAACTAAAAACGTCATGAGTAAAGTAGTCGAATTAAAAGTTCCTTTACTAGTTGAAGTTGGCTATGGAAAAACACTTTATGAGGCCAAATAGATATGCCTGAACTACCAGAAGTTGAAACCGTAAAAAATAAGTTATCACCTTTAATAGTGGGGAAGAAAATAATAGATGTTGATGTAAGATATCCTAAATATGAATGTCTTAATCAAATAAAAGGTGAAACTATAGAAGGAATTAAAAGAAGAGGTAAATTCTTAATCTTTGTATTAACTAACCACTATGTTGTTAGTCACTTAAGAATGGAAGGTAAATACTTTACATCAAAGAATGAAAGAGTAAATAAGCACGATTTAGTGAAATTTACTTTAGATGATTCTTTTATGTACTATAATGATGTTAGAAAGTTTGGAGTATTTAATTGTTTTAATAGAAATGATGATATAGATAATCTAGAACCACTTAGTAAGGTTGGATTAGAACCATTTAACGCTAGTAAAGAATATCTATTTGATAAATTGAATAGTCACACTGAACCAATTAAGACCGCTCTACTTGATCAATCGATTATATCAGGGCTTGGGAATATATATGTTGATGAAGTATTATATAAATCAAGAATAAACCCATTTAGAAAAGCTTGCGATATATCTATAAATGAGTGCGATGAAATAATAAAGAATTCGATAGATACATTAAATGATGCGATAGCTTTAGGTGGATCAACCATCAAATCGTTCGCATCATTAAATGGTGAAAGTGGACACTTCCAAGGAAGTCTTCTCGTTCATTTAAGAGAAAATGAAAGATGTTATAGATGTAATAACTATATCATTAAATCTAGGTGTGGCGGAAGAGGAACATATTATTGTCCAGCGTGTGAAAGGCTAATAAAGGATTCTAAATACTACGCTATAACTGGAGGATTTTCTAGCGGTAAATCAACAGTCCTAAAAATGATTAAAGACTTAGGTTACACTACATACTCTCTTGATGAAATATATAATGAATTATTCTTAAATAAAAAAGAAATGCTTAAAGAGATAAATAAAGCATTTAATACTACTGAAAAATCTAAATTAAGAGAAATAGTATTCAATTCTAAAGAAAAGAATGATATATTAAAAGAAATTACACATAAATATGTGATGAAAGAATTATTTTCTAGAATTGAATCAAATAAAGATAGAATCTGTTTTGTAGAAGCTCCACTTCTATATGAAGGTGGATTTGAAAAATGTTTCGATAAAGTAATAACAGTAGATGAATCTATAGAAGTTCTTGAAACACTTCTTAAAAACAAAGGATTTACTCTAGATGATTATAATACTAGAAACAATTCTCAAATGGATAAGAAAGAAAAAATAAATAGATCTGATTATGTGATACATAATGATAAAGATCTTAATAATTTATTAAAACAAGTAAAAGAATTATTAATAAAATTGGAGGTTTAAGATGGGCTTTTTTGCGAATACTGCGGAAACACGTGAATTACACAAGAACGATAAACTCAGAACCAGATATTATAGAAATGGTATAAAACAAATTAAATCTGTATTTGAGAAGATCTGTAGTGAAGAAGATATGCAGCTACAACAATATGATGAAAGATGGGGAGACATCTATATTTGTGCGTATGGTTTTGAAGTGTTTGTGACTGTATCACAAATATCACCAATTGAATCAGGAATCGATCTAAAGGTCAATTATTTCTCTACATTCGGTTTTAATAGACCAGAAAAGAAAATAATTCATCTATATGAAAGATTAGATAAAATGTTAATTTTTAAAGGAACAATGTTACACGTAAACTAATATGTCATTACCAGGTTATTTAGTAATAAAACGTAATAATAATTTTAAACTGGACTCTTACGATTACCAGGTTTTGTTTATGCTTTATAAGATCTTAATCGGTCCTAAAGCGATAGATTTATATAATACGCTTTATTCTATATCTGTTGATTCATTTGAAAAAAAGATAAACATGCTTTTTATGAAAGATGCGATATCTGATTATAACCTAAATGATGATGAATTAGAGGAATTATTCGGATTTCTAACAACTTTAAAGTTAATATCAATTAAGAAAGAAGTGTTCTTAGAAAACAATAGATTTGTATGGACGATTGAATTATATCCTCCATATAATGGAAGAGATTTCTTCTATCTATTCGATATGTCTTTTTCAAAACAATTAAAGTATAGAAGTTCTAAATTCCAATTTGTATCACTAATGAGAAAGTTTTTAAATGAGGAAATAGAAGTTCCTGATTTAAAAGATGATAAAGAAAGAAAATTATCTTCTATAACTAAAATCATTAAACCAAATAAAAGAAAAGAGAATATGATACCTTTCTCATTTGGTGAATTTAAAGAAGCTTTAAAAGAATTTGCGGTTATCAAAGATGAAGATAAAGAATTCTTTACAAGCGTATCAAATCTATATGGTTATAGTTTAACAGAGATGATGTCTCTATTTTATCCTTGCGAAGAAAATGGTGTATACGATAAAGATAAATTCATAAGGGTAGCTTACAACAAATTTAATGAATCAAAACCTGAAATTATAAAAACTACTGATCAAGCAAGTCTAGATCACGTAAAATATTTTGAAAACGCTAAATTAGAAAACGTATTGATTGCGAAAAACGTCAAGAAGTTATCTGATGCGGATAAGAATACGTTAAAGAGAATGAGAGAAGAACTTCTCTTGCCTGAGAATTTCATATCTCTACTTATAACCTACTCTATTAGCACAAACAATTATAAAATTCATCCATTCGCATATTATAAGAAGATATGTGAAGACTGGGAATCTAAAAATATAAATACTATAGAAGACGCATACTTTTATATCTGTACACTTTATTCTAGAGAATTTAAGAAAGAAAAACCTAAGATCTCTAACGCTGAATGGGTTGATAATTACTGGAATAACTTTGAAGAGAACGATAAAGATAGCGCCAACAAGAAATGGATTGATGACTACTGGAATAACTTTGATGAGAATAAGGAAAGCACCAGTAAGAAATTTGTTGATAATTATTGGGAAAAGGAAGGAGAGAATTAGTTATGATAGATTCTAAAGATTTATTTAATATCGAAGTAGAAAAGACTATTGATGATGATAAGTTAATCGAATCATTATTTAATGATGAAGTCATCAATAACTTCATTCTTAAACATGATATGACCAGAGATGAAATCATGGATGGAATGAACGCTTTTCTAGAATATTTAAAAGATACTAAAGTATCAGAAGATGGAAAAAGAGAATCTATTTCTACTCCTGGATTCCTTCTAAAACTTACTTTAGTTGATAGAAAAGTAAAAACTCATTATGTGAGGTTAAACGAAGCTCCTAAACTTACTAAAATGAAGCTCTATAATGTTCCAAAAGAACTTACAGAGGCAACTTTTGCGGACTTTGAGTTATCTACTGATGAAAGAAGAAAAGCGTATAACTACGCAAAAAGATTTGTTAATCAGTTCGATAATGAAAATAGACCAAAGAGTATGTACATCGCAGGTAATTTTAGAAGCGGTAAGACCTATCTCGCTAGCGCAATAGGTAATGAAATAGCGGATAGAGGGCACTCTGTTATAGAAGTGTTCTGTCCAGAAATATCATCAGTACTAAAAGAGGTGCAATTTGATGATTCAGGAGTATCATTTAATGACTACGTTGATGAAATGAAAGGATGTGACCTCTTAATATTAGATGATTTTGGTGGAGAAACTGTATCACCTAGAATAAGAGATGAAGCGTTCTTAGTTATTCTAAATTATAGAATGATTAAGAATAAACCAGTTATCATCACATCTAATGCGGGCATTAATTTAATTCCTGATATTATGATTAAAGATAATTCCGCACAAGAAAAATTTAAAGCGACAAGAATCGCAACTAGAATTAGTGAAATGTGCGAACAAATTATTCTAAAAGAAAAATTTGTAGATAAAAGTATTTTTTAAGTATTAAAATAGTAGGAAACGAGGAAATAAATATGAAGATTAAATTATTAGATAATTACATGGAATTTGATGGTCCATTAAAAGCCAGTGAAATCGCTTTTAAAATCTCACCAAGCTTAGAAAAGAAAACTGTATGTGCTTTAGTTGATGGAGAACTAAAAGATACATCTTTCTTAATCGATAAAGATTGTGAAGTTAAATTTATAACTTCTAAAGACCCTGAAGCATTCGAAGTATTAAATCATTCAACTGCCCACCTTATGGCTCAAGCGATCAAATCATTATATCCAAACGCTAGATTTGGTGTAGGTCCTGCGATTGAAGAAGGATTTTATTATGATTTTGAAGTGCCTGAAAAGAGATTAACTGAATCTGATTTTAGTGAAATAGAAAAGAAGATGAAAGAATTATCTTCTAAAGCATTTGAAGTTAATAGATTAGAAGTTTCAAGAGACGAAGCATTAGCTAAATTTAGTAACGACCCTTATAAGAGCGAACTAATCACAGAACTTTCTGAAAATGAAACGATATCTTTATATACTCAAGGTGATTATACTGATTTATGTAGAGGGCCTCACGTTCCTAAAACTAACTTTATAAAGAACTTTAAATTATTATCAATTGCGGGAGCGTATTGGAGAGGAGATTCTAAGAACGTTCAACTTCAAAGAATTTATGGCGTTTCATTCTTCAGTGAAGAAGAATTAAAGAACCACTTAACAATTCTAGAAGAAAGAAAGAAGAGAGATCATAGAAAAATTGGTAAAGAACTAGGCTTATTCATGATGAGCGATTACGGACCTGGTCTACCTTTCTGGCTACCTAATGGATACGCACTCAGAAGAGCGTTAGAAGATTATTGGTTAAAACTACATAGAAAGAACGGCTATATCGTTATCGAAACTCCAATAATGTTAAGCAAAGAATTATGGGTAACATCAGGGCACTGGGATCACTATAAAGAAGATATGTACATCACTATGGTTGATGATACTGAATTCGCAATTAAACCAATGAACTGTCCTGGCGCAATCCAAGTTTATAATAACGATATTCATTCATATAAAGAATTACCATTAAGATACGCTGAACTTGGTCATGTTCATAGACATGAAGCATCAGGCGCTTTAAATGGTTTATTTAGAGTACGTACATTCACTCAAGATGATGCGCATATTCTATTAACTGAAGATCAAATCGCTGATGAAATCAAGAGAATCATCCATGTTTATGATACTATCTATAACAAGTTTGGATTAGATTACGCTATCGAATTATCTACACGTCCATTCGATAACTTTATCGGTGATATCGCAGTATGGGATAAAGCAGAAAAAGAACTCGCTGAAACTTGTCAGGCACTTGGAAAGAACTTCAAGATCAACCCTGGAGATGGCGCATTCTATGGGCCAAAACTTGATTTCAAGTTAAGAGATTCAATGAACAGAATCTGGCAATGCGGTACAATCCAATTAGACTTCCAATTACCTGGAAGATTCGATTGTAAGTACATTGCGGCTGATGGAACTAAGAAGACTCCAGTCATGATTCATAGAGCTTGTTTCGGTAGCTTAGAGAGATTTATTGGGATCATCACTGAAAACTTCGCTGGTGTATTCCCATTCTGGCTAACACCTATTCAAGTTAGAATCGTTGCGGTAAATAATGACGCTCATGGCGCATACGCAAAAGAAGTACTTGAAAAGCTATTAGACGCAGGAATTAGAGCTGATATCGATGAATCAGATGAAAAGCTTGGATATAAGATTAGACAAGGTCAAATCAAGAAGATCCCTTATACTTTAGTATTAGGTGATAAGGAAGTAGAAGCTCATTCTGTTAACTTTAGACGCTATTCAGAACAAGAACAAATCCCTATGGATTTAGATGAATTTGTATTAGCTTTAAAGAATAAAAACGAAAAATACGAATAATTAAATAGCCTCTTTGGGTTTCCCCAAGGAGGTTTTTATAAAGGGCAATATGAAAGAATATTTAGATATAACATTTGATAATTTAGGTAATAAATTAGATTTATATATACCAGATAGTAAAGGCTTTTCTACTATCATTTATATTCATGGTGGTGGATTAATAGAAGGAGATAAATCTCAAGATAATTATAAAGAAATGGCGAATTCATTTACAAAATCAGGCTATGCGTTCACATCACTAAACTATAGACTCTATCCAAATGTTAAATATCCTGGATATATTTTAGATGCAATAGATGGTATAAATTATATCTATAACCACATAGTTGAATTTGGCGGAGATAAAAGGTTTATTATATCTGGTCAAAGCGCTGGCGCTTATATTGCGCTCATGATAGCGCTAAATAAAGAGTTCTATGGATTGTTAAATTTTGATTATTCTCTAATTAAAGGTTGGATATTTGATAGCGCACAAACCACAACCCATTTTAGGATTCTTGAAAGGGAATATGAACTAGACCCATATGCGGAAAGAATAGATAAATGCGCTCCACTTTATTATTTAGATAAAAAAACTAAATTAAATAATGCATTATTTATCGTTTACGAAAACGACATTATTAAAAGAAAACAACAGAATGAATTATTTATTGAAACACTAAAATATTTTAAAAATGATGTGAACGTTACTACTATAACTTTAAAGGGAAGCCATTGTCATGGATCGATTATGAAAGATGATGATAATGAATATGAATACGTTAAAGTAGCGTTATCTTGGTTAAGTAAATTATAAAAACTACTATGAATTAGATAAATAGTTGTTAATTCTTTATAACGATAATGGTAGTTTCTAATTTTTTATAGAACCAATGAAAAAACTAGTGTCTATGTGACCTAGTCTTTTTGTTTAAATGGATATATTCTTCATAGTTTATTCCGTATATCAATAACCAATCTGGCAAAATATGACACTCTCTTTTTATGATCTTTATATGTATAGAACAATATTAAATCTTTTGTAAATCTAGAGGATATTACTTTTGTATTTCATTTTAAAACATCATTAAACATTTCATCAACGTCGTCATATGTTTTATGTGGAATAACTCCAGCTTTCATCAGTTCTATTTCCTTAAAAGCGTTAATTGTATCTTTGTTTGGGACATTTCTTGAAATTATAAATGGAATTCCTTGTTCTCTTAAAGCTTGTTTAATAAAAAGAGTAATCGCTTGATTAAGACTAATTCCTAAATCATCAAAAAGTGAAGTAGCTTCTTTTTGTAATTCTTCATCCATTCTAATTGTTACATTTATGTTTGGCATAATTAGATTCCTTTCGACGCAAATATTTTTACATCTAAATTTAAAGTAAATTAATCAAATTTAAGATAAAAAACAATATATGAAAATTTTTTAAGATGAACTATCATTTACTTTTTTGATTTAAAAGTATATTAAATCTAGGCAAAGATAGTTTAAGTTCACCATATGAAGGTGAATATATAATTCCTTTTTTAATTAATCTATCTCTATAATTGCTGAAGTATGCATTTGTCATATTTAGTTTTTCTATTAGCTCTTTTACTGTAATACTTGATTCAGGAAATTCTAAAAGAATATCCTGTTCTATTTTAGATAATTCACTCCACAATTTATCATATACGAATTCTTGTAAGTATTGGTCATATAAAGACATGACTTCATCAGTTAGTTCACCGTAGTGTTCAAAAAGTAAATACCCTAATACTTGGTAAGCGTAAGCATATCCATTTGTTAAGTTTGCTATTTTTAGTGCGTCTTCATCTGTGAAGTTAAATACTTTTTTATAAGAAAACGCTATAGCGTTAATATTCAAAGACTGAAGATATATCTTTGGTGCGCGATATAAAAACGTTAATGACTTATCATCTTGAAGTTTGCTTATATTTTCATATAATCCAGTCATTAATAAGCATAATGGATAATCAAATCTAATCAATGATTGGAAAGTTTTAGCAAATATTCTCATGTGTTCGTTGTTCGCAACTTCATCAATAGTGATTAATACTCTTTTTCCTTTCTTTTGTATCTTATTAAGCATTGTTTTTATGAGTGTTTCAACTGTTAGAATAGGTGTTGTTCCATCGATTGAAAAACTTACACCTTTAAATGAAAAACTAAATTCTTTTTTAGTAAAAATCATTTTGACTTTTGGATTCTGATATAGTTCTGATGCTAAACCTTCTAACAAATCTTTTTCAGAATTAAGGTCAACAACAATCCAATCGTCGATATTTAAAAACATTTTACTTATTACAGTTAGAGTTGCTGTTTTTCCGCATCCTCTAATGCCGGTTAGTATAAAAACTTGTTCCGATGGTTTTTCAGAATTAAAATTATCAACTATTCTTTGAATATCCTTAGGTCTAGAAATATATTGTGTTGGTTCTTTTCCGAAGGTTAATACAAACGGATTATTCATATATTAATACACTCCTTTTATAACTTTTTATAACTTAAATATATTTTTATAACTTGTTATAACTTTTTATAACTTTGAAATAATTTTATAACTTTTTATAACTTCTGTCAATTCAAAACTGTTTTTGTTATTCTATATGGCTAATATCATGATTATTTATTATGTCTATCCCTAAGCATCTTTATAAATTATATTTAATAAAGATTGCTTAAATATGGTATAATTACAAAATAGGTAGTAGATAATGAAAATAGAGATTAATAACCTTAAATATAAATATGAAGATAAATCAAGATTTGTCGTAGATGACATTTCTTTAGTTATTGACTCTCCTTCATGGGTCTCTATCCTTGGACATAATGGTAGTGGAAAATCCACTCTCGCAAAACTAATTATGGGTATACTTGAACCAACTAGCGGAACTATTTTAGTTGACTCTATAGAGGTGAAAGAAGAAAACCTATATGAGATAAGAAAGAAAATTGGTATTGTATATCAGAATCCTGATAACCAGTTTGTCGCAACTAGTGTTGAAGATGATATCGCATTTGGGCTTGAAAATTTATGCATTCCTCATGATGAAATGAAACCTATTATCGATAATGTGCTTGAAGCTGTATCAATGACTAAATATAAAGATAAAGCTCCATCAGAATTATCAGGCGGACAGAAACAGAGAGTCGCAATCGCAGGTATTCTCGCAATTGATCCTGAAGTATTTATCTTTGATGAAGCTACATCTATGCTTGATCCTATCGGTAGAAGAGATTTAATTGAGATAGCTAAAGCCTTAAGAGATAGAGGTAAAACTATCATCATGATCACTCACAATATGGATGAAGCGATGTTATCAGATAGATGTATAGTTTTAAAAAGAGGAAAGATCATTAAAGATGATAAGACTATAAATGTTCTTACAGATTATGAAACTCTTCGCTCAACTAGATTAGAGATGCCGAGCGATCTATATGTTTATCATGAACTTAAAGAAAAGAATTATAAGAATAAGGAGGTTCTAGATTTATTATGGGAATCAGCCTTGAAAAAGTAAGTTATTCTTATAATCCTAAGAAAAAAGGAACTATATACGCTCTTAAAGATGTATCACTAAATATCGATTCTAAAGATGATTTTATTTCTATAATTGGTGAAACAGGCAGTGGAAAATCAACTTTATGTTCTATATTTAATGCGTTAAAAGTTCCAACTAGCGGTATCGCTATTATTAATGATATAAGGTTAAAGAAACAGAGAAAAAGAAAAGAAAACTATAATTCAATAAGAAAACATGTAGGACTAGTTTTCCAATTCTCAGATTATCAATTATTTGAAGAAACAGTATTAAAAGATGTGATGTTCGCTCCGCTTAATTTTGGAAAGTCTATAGATGAAGCGACTGAAATAGCGAAACATGCGTTATCTTTAGTTCATATTGATGAATCATATTATGAAAAATCTCCATTCCAATTATCAGGTGGAGAAAAGAAGCTAGTTTCAATCGCGGGTATCTTAGCGATGGAACCGGATATTCTAATATTTGATGAACCAACCGCAGGAATAGATCCTGAAACTAAAAGAAAACTTATTAAACTATTTAAAGAACTAAATGAGGTATATCATAAGACGATTATCATAATCGTTCACGATATGAATATCGCTTATGATTGCGCTAAAAGAGTCTTGGTTTTAAAAGATTCTGAACTTATCTTTGATTCAACTCCATATGACCTATTTGTTAATCATAAGGAAATAGTTGATATAGCTCATATCGATAATCCAGATGTATTAAGGATAATCGATAATATATATGAAAAGACTGGTATTAAAATTGATAAACATATAAATAATCTAAATATGCTTGTGGAGGTACTAGCGAATGAATAATTTCGTATTAGGCCAATATGTACCAGGCAAGTCATATATCTATAAATTAGATCCAAGAGTAAAGATAATCTCAACTATTCTATTAATGGTTGCGGTGTTCTTCTTAAAGAATTATTATGAGATGTTAGGCGCAATAGGCTTTACCTTAATAATTCTTTTAACTTCAAGAATCTCTATCTTTAAAGCTTTAAAAGGTTTAAGACCTCTACTTATGTTATCAATATTTGTATTCCTATTTCAGATATTCTTTAATAAATCTGGATATGTGATACATTCTAAAGAGATGTATTTATCGATAGATTCGATAGTAGCGATCGTCTTACTCACTCTGATTTATTTCTTAACTAAAAAATATATTAAGCTCAACTTTTTATATTTCCTACTATTTCTAACTTTAATATATTTCTCATTAGCTTATTTAAATAATTTTTATACTTTTCTAACGTTTAATTTAGAAATATATAAAAATGGTTTAGATATGAGCTTATTCATATTCTTTAGATTGATTGCGATAGTCTTTATCGCAACTCTTCTAACCTTATCAACTAAGCCAACTGATTTAACCTTAGGAATAGAGTTCTTACTTAAACCGTTAAAGGTTATAAAAATCAATCCAGAAGAGATAGCCTTAATAATAACTATCGCTTTAAGATATATTCCAACCATTATGGATGAAGCTTATAAAATAATGGACGCTCAAGCGAGCCGTGGCGCTGACTTTAAGAGTGGATCCATAGTTAAAAAAGTTAAGATAATAGTTAGTTTACTTGTGCCGATGTTCGTCATGTCTTTTGAAAGAAGCGATGAACTAGCTGATGCGATGTTATCACGTAACTTCGTACCAGGAAAGAAAAAGACAAGATACCACGTGCTTAAATGGAAAACAATTGATACATTTGTCTTAATATTTTCTATTCTAGTTTTAGGAGGTGCGATATGTCTATCAATCCTTCTATAGATAACTTTCTATTATTCTTAGAAAAGAAAGAATATAATGAATTCTTATCAAGCGATTTTATCGCATTTAGATGTAGTGATAAGAATCAATACACTACTAAAGAACCAGTCTATGGATATTTTGTTGATAAAGAAATATCTATGGTAAGTGTTCAAAAAGAAGATTCTCATTATTTATTGTTCTATAAAGTTAATGATATTAAATATATAATGAAAGCGAAACTTGATGGCGATGGATATATTCAATCATTAATTGAAGAAGAATATAATGAGCTTAATAAACAGGTAGTATTAGTAATTGAATATGATGGAAAGAATTATTATGGAATGCAGAAACAGAATAATCCATCATTTAATTCAATTCAATCTGAGATAGAAAGCGCTATAAAAAGAATGATTTCTAAAGATATAGATATCATTGTATCATCTAGAACTGATAAAGGGGTTCACGCTAAAGGTCAGGTTGTTCAGTTTCCTTCAAATGGAATTGATCACAAGAAATATAAATACGCGCTAAATAACCTTCTTCCTAAGGATATAAGAATAATTGATTCATATTCTAGAAGTCAACTATTTAACTGTAGATATGACACCATCAAAAAAGAATATGAATATATTATCGATACTGGTGAGTATTCAGTATTTGAAAAAGATTATGTTTATTATACTAAGATAAATGATTTATCTAGAATAAGAAAAGAATTAAAATCTCTTCTTGGAACTCATGACTTTGTGGCGTTTAGTAAGGGAGAAAAAGATAATACTGTTAGGACTATATATGAAGCTAGTGTTAAAAAGAAAGGTACTAGACTATATTTCAAGTTTGTAGGAAGTGGTTTCTTACATAACATGATTAGATTCATAATAGGTAGCCTAATTGAAATAGATAAAAATAAAAAATCAAACATCAAAGATTTGATAGATTCTAGAAATAAAAATGAGACAGCTTTTTTAGCTCCCGCATCTGGACTCTATCTAATTAAAATAGATTATTAATGGTGGTAATATGAAAGGAAAATTCATAACTTTTGAAGGAACTGATGGTTCTGGAAAAACATCAGTAATTAAAAAAATAATAGAGGAATTAACTTTAGAAGGATATAAGGTAGTATCTACTAGAGAACCTGGTGGAGTAAAGATATCTGAAGAGATTAGAGATATTATCCATGATGTTAAAAATACAGAAATGGATCCAATCTGTGAAGCGTATCTATATGCGGCATCTAGAAGACAACACCTAATTGAAAAAGTAAAACCTCTACTAGATGATGGATATATCGTATTATGCGATAGATATTTAGATTCATCTTTAGCTTATCAAGGATACGCTAGAAATATTGGTGTTGATAAGGTTCTAGAAATAAATAACTTTGCGATAGATGGATTCTACCCTGATTTAACTATCTATCTAGATGTTAGACCTGAAATAGGAATTAAAAGAATATATGAACATACTCAAACTCATGAACTAAATAGAATGGATAAGGAATCATTAGATTTCCATAATAGAGTTTATGAAGGATATAAAATCGTATCCAATATGTTCAAAGATAGAATAAGAATAATCAATGGTGAAAATGACGCAGTAACAGTATATAAAGATGCGTTAAAAGAAATAAAGGAAATATTATAAAATGTTTGATCCATCTCTTGAACAACCTATCGTCTATAAAACTTTATCGAATATGATTAAAAAAGGGCGAATACCTCACGCTCTAATTTTTAATGGTGATAAATCAACTAAGAGAGAAGAAATGGTTAGACATTTTATCAAGATGGTTTACGCTGATTATTTTAATGAAGAAGTAAGCGATAGTGGTGTTTATAAGAGAATAGATGATGATTCATGTTTAAATGTTCTATATATTAAAAGAGATACTAAAACATCTATATCTATAGATTCTGTTAGAGATTTCATCAAGGACGCAAACATATCATCACTAGAAGAAGGACCAAGATTTTATGTGTTTTTAGAAGCTGATTATTTAAATCAATCATCATCAAACGCAATCCTTAAGTTTGTTGAAGAGCCAACTTTAAATACCTATATCATATTCGTTGTGGAGAATTTAAATAATCTACTTGATACCATCATCTCAAGATGCGTGACCTTAAATTTTAGACCTATTCAAAAAGATGCGCTTAAAAATAGACTCCTTAAAAAAGGGTATGATTCTAATATCTTAGATATATTAATTGAATACACTCAAAGTGAAGAAAAAATCGAATCTATTATTAATGACCAAAGTATGATGGATATATTAAATTTAGTAACGGATATGTTTAGAGAAAAGTTTGAATTTGATGGTTCAATAATCCTTTATCTAAATGAACACTATTCCTTATTAAATGATAGTGATAAACAGGATTTCTTTTTATCGCTTACCTGTCTATATTTAATGGATGTATTAAATTATATCTCAAATAAAGAAAATAAATTCATATTTAATGAAGAAACATCAAGAATAAAAAGGATATCATTAATGTATCCTAAAGATGATCTTGTATCATACATAAAAGAATTAATAGAAATTAAAACAAATATAAACAATAAAAAATCAATCAATCTCCATCTTTATTTAGATAATTTATTCTTGAAGATGGAAATGAAAATAAGAGGATAAATGTATGCCTAATGTGGTAACTGTAACTTTTGAAGGAAATCATAAAAGATATTATTTTGGTTCAATTCCTAATCTAGAAGTAGGAAAATACGCTGTAGTTGAAACCGCTAGAGGAATTGAAGTTGGTAAAATAGTTCAAGGTGAAATGGAAGTTAGCGATGATGAAGTAGTTGGAGAATTAAAGAATGTAATTCGCCAAGCTACTGATAAAGATATGGAAGCTTATCTAGAAAATCAAGCATTAAAACCAGAACTATATGAAGAAGTTAAATCAATTCTAACTAACTATAAAGAGTTAGAGATGAAACTTCTTGAAGTGACATATACACTTGATAGATCTAAATTAATCATCTATTTTACAAGTGATGGTAGAGTTGATTTTAGAGAATTAGTTAAAGAGATTGCGTATAAATATCATACAAGAATTGAACTTCGTCAGGTTGGTCCAAGAGATGCATCAAGAATAATTTCAGGTATTGGTGAATGTGGTAGAATCGTGTGCTGTAGCGAATGGCTTGGAGATATTCAAAATGTCACAATCAAGATGGCTAAAAACCAAAACCTATCTTTAAATCCAACTACTATTTCTGGATTATGTGGAAAGCTTTTATGTTGTATTGCGTATGAAGATGAACTATATCAAGAAAAAATAGAAGGATTAGATAACCCAATTCCAAATACTGAATTATCTCAAGAAGATAGCCTTTTAATGAGCGAAGAATTAAAAGAGATTATTGAAGAGAATAAACCAGTTGAGGATAATAAGAAGAAAGAATCTAATAATAATCAATATAATAATTCAAGAAAACCTAATAGATTTAACAATAACAATAGTAACCAATATAATAAGCCTTATCAAAAGATAAAAGAAAATAAAACAAGTGATGATGAAGTGGTTAAAATTGAAACAGCACCTCAAAGTAATGAGACTGAGTCTAAACCTAATGAAAACAACAATAATAGACCTAATAGAAACTACAATAATAACTTTAAACATCACCACAACAATAAAAATAAAAATCTAAACAATAAAAACCGTTATAAGAAAAACAAAAACAATAGTAATAACGATAAAGAAGAAACAATCAGAATAGAAGTATAGAATGGAAGAAATAGATAATATCCTAGGTTATAAAGATTCTTATAAAATCATTCAAGAAAGGGATGAATTTAGTTTCTCGATAGATTCGACAGTTCTTTCTTTCTTTTGTGATATAAAAAAAAGAGAAACTAGAATTATTGACCTAGGGTGTGGTAATGGTATAATCCCACTAATATTATCTTTAAGAACTGATAAAGAAATATATGGTATAGAGATTCAAGAATCTTCATATGATAGAGCGAAAAGAAGTGTCACTCTAAATAATCTTGATGATAGAATCAAAATCATAAATGGTGATATTAGAAATATTAAAAATATATTTAGCCCATCATCATTTTCTTCTTGCGTAACCAACCCTCCATACTTCACATTAAATGAAACAAAACTAAAAAATGAAAATGAGAATCTAAAGAATTCTAGACACGAATTTAATATCACTATGGAAGAGATAATAAAAAATGGATCATATCTATTAAAAGATGGTGGTTCATTCAATATGGTTCAGCGCAGTGAAAGATTCTTAGAAACTATAGAATTATTAAATAAATATAAACTAGTTCCAAAAAGAATTAGATTTGTATACCCTAAACCTAATAAAGATTCTTATGTGTTTTTAATTGACGCAAGAAAGAATGGAAAGAAACATGGATTATCTATTTTAGAACCATTATATATCTATAAAGAAAATGGTGAATATTCTAAAGAAATAATAGATTATTTCCATTATGGTGAAAATGATGAGAAGAAGCAGTGAATCCCCTTATAAAAATTGTTTATATATAATATCTTCACCAATAGGTAATCTAAAAGATATTACCTATAGAGCGATAGAAACTATTAAATCTGTAGATTATTTATTCTGCGAAGATACCAGAGTAACATCTAAATTATTATCTAGTTATAACATATCAAGAGAACTAGATAGTTATCACGACCATTCAACTAAAGAAAAAGAGGATTATATAATCTCTTTACTTGAAAAAGGATATGATGTAGGTTTAATTAGCGATGCGGGTACACCTATCATATCTGATCCTGGTTTTGAAGTCGTTAAAAGAGCGAGAGATCTAGGATATAAAGTATCTCCAGTTGTGGGCGCAAGCGCTAGTATAGCGGCTATCACTATGAGCGCTCTACCTATGAAACCATACTTGTTTTATGGATTCTTAAATCATAAAACTTCTATAAAAAATAAAGAATTAGAATCTATGAAAGATTATCCATTCTCTATCGTTTTCTATGAATCACCTGTAAGAATAAAAGATACTTTAAAAGAGATGTATAAAGTATTTGGAAATAGAAAATGTGTAATATCTAGAGAGATAACTAAACTGTTTGAAGAAACAATAGATTTAGAATTATCTGAATATAATTCTTTAAGCGATGATTTAAAAGGTGAGATGGTTATCGTAGTAGAAGGTAAAAATAAAGAAAATGAAGAAGTAAAATATAATTTAGTTGATTCAGTTGATGAATTATTGTCTAGTGGATTATCACTTAAAGAAGCATCAAAGGCTCTATCAACTAAATTAAATAAAAAATCAAGCGACATCTATAATGAATATCTAAGGAGCAAGAAATGAGAGTATTAACTATATTTGGTGAAGGAAGCGAAGATAGCGAATTAGTAGTAACTGTAGATCTATTAAGAAGAGGTGGAGTTCAAGTAGACCTCGCATCAATAGATTTAATGGAAGTTAGATTAAGCCATGGATTTAATATAAAAGCGGATATGTTGTTTAAGAATTTAAGCGATGAAGAATGTATGAAATATGACGCTTTATTTATTCCTGGTGGTAAAGCTGCGTTTACTACAATGCATAAAATGGATAGATTATTTAAACTAGTTAGAGATTTTAACGATAATAAAAAAATAATCGCCGCTATTTGTGCTGCGCCATCAATACTTGGTATTGCGGGAGTATTAGATAATAAAAACTATACTTGTTATAGCGGATTTGAAAAATATTGTAGTAATGGAATATACCATCCTGAACATGGTGCGGTCCGTGACTTAAATATTGTTACAGGTAGATCAATGAATTTTACTGTTGATTTTGGATTATTATTACTAGAATCATTAACAAATTATGAGAATATGAAGAAAGTATCAGACGGAATTTTGAGGAACTAACAATGAAAAAGAATTTTTATATAACTACACCAATTTATTACGCATCAGGTAGACTCCATATAGGAAGTTCATCATCAACTATATTTTGTGATTCTCTAGCGAGATATAAAAAACAGATGGGTTATGATGTTAGATTCATGACTGGTATGGATGAACATGGTCAAAAGGTTGAAAAGAAAGCGAACCTTAAAGGTTTAACACCTATGGAATTTACTGATAAGCTCGCTAAAAACGCTAAAGATTTATGGGCTTCTTTAGATTGTGATTATGATTATTTTGTAAGAACTACTGATAAAAATCACGTTGAACAAGTTCAAAAAATATTCGATAAGATGTTAGAAAAAGGTGATATCTATCTAGGTGAATATGATGGACTATACTGCGTTGAATGTGAAACATTCTATACACAAAGCGAAGTTGGAGATAAGAAATTATGTCCATCTTGTGGAAGAAGCGTAACTGTAGCGAAAGAAGAATCATATTTCTTTAAATTATCTAAATATCAGGATAGATTACTAGATTTTATTGAAACTCATCCTGGTTTTATTGAACCAGCTGGAAAGAAAGCAGAAGTTGTTTCTTTTATTAAACAAGGTTTACAGGATTTAAGCGTATCTCGTTCTACTTTTAAATGGGGTATTCCAATTAACGCTAACCCTAAACATGTTGTATATGTTTGGCTTGATGCGCTTTTCAACTATTTAACTGCGCTTGGATTCTATGAAGATGATAAATCTTTATATGAAAAATACTGGTTAAATTCTGAAGTTGTTCATGTGGTTGCGAAAGATATATTAAGATTCCACGCTATTTTCTGGCCTATTTTCTTAATGAGTATCGATGTTCCAATCAACTTTAGACTATATGCGCATAACTGGATACTAATGTATGGTGAAAAGATGAGTAAATCTAAAGGAAACGTCATCTATCCAAGAACATTTACTAAACGTTATGGTAGTGACGCATTTAGATATTATATAATTAGAGAATTCCCAAGTTTATCTGATACAATCTGTACACCAGAAGATTTTGTTTCTAGATATAATTCTGATCTTGCGAACGACTATGGAAACCTAGTATCTAGAACTATATCTATGGCGATAAAATACTTTAACGCAAATGTATCATATAAAGAAACTGATAATGAATTTATTAAATCTTTAAATGATAAAATAAATGAAACTGTTTCTTTATATCATAAAGATATGGATGAATTTAGACTAGATAAGGCTCTGCAAGATGTTTCGTCTTTAGTATCTAGAACAAACAAATTAATAGATGAAACAGCTCCATGGGCTTTGTTTAAAGAAAACAAATTAGATGAACTTGAATCTGTATTATACGCTTTACTTGAATCTATTAGAGTTATCACTATATTATATGTTCCATACCTAGTTAATTCTACTAAGGTTGTCTTTAAGGCTTTAGGAATAGAAGATGATAAACAAGGTTTATTAGATTATAAATTAAATGGAAAGATGGAATATACTGTATCTAATTTAGATAGTCCATTATTCCCTAGAGAAAAAGATGTTCAAAAAGCTAAAGAAGAAATAATTCAAGATATGGAATATGAGTTAACACTCGAGGAATAAAAATGCATATTATTCATGATCCTAATGTGGCTGATAGTAAGAAGACAATAAACTTAATAGTATCTGTATTAGTTGTGATAATCGGTTCAGCGCTAATCGGTATTTCAACATGCGCTTTTATTAACCCACTAAAACTATATGCGGGTGGTGTAACTGGTATATCACAGATATTATTACAGCTTGCGGGTATTATTTTTAAACATGGTAAATGGGATGCGTTTAACGGATATTTAAGTATTCTTAACTTCGCATTACTTTTACCATTTAACGTTCTTGCGTTCTTTAAATTATCAAAGAAATACGCAATATATACATCAATCTCAACAATCATCCAGACTATCACAATTGGTTTTGCGGATTTCTGGATGAGTTTAGAAATATTTTCATTAGATCAAAAATTTGAGTCGATTGTAATCGCAGCGGCTTTAGGTGGACTCGCAAATGGATTAATGATGAGAAGGGGCGCAACTAGTGGTGGTATCATCACTTTATGTCAGTATCTCAATTTAAAAAAAGGAAAATCAGTTGGATTCATCAATATGATCATAAGCTCATTAATAGTTTTCTTTGGTGCATTAATCTCATTTTTAACAACTACTGAAAGTGGTGTTAAGGCAGTAGGAGACTGTTTGTCTACAGCGTTATATACTCTTCTTTATTTCGTTTTAACATCTTTAGTAGTCGATCATATTCATACTGCATACAATAAAGTAAAATTAGAAGTTGTGACAGAATTTGGTGAATCTATCGCAAGCACATTACTTTCTGAATTTAAACATGGTCTAACTATCACGAGCAGCGTTACTGGCGCATATACTCATAAACAAAAAAATATACTTACTATCGTTGTTCAGACTAGTGAAGTATCTAAATATGTAAATAGAATCAAGGAGCTAGATGAGCACTGTTTCGTAACCATTATTCCTATAATGAGGTTTAGTGGTAACTTTAAGGTGCAAATCATAGATGAATAATATGACTTATAATAAAAGAAATATTTTAATTGCATTAATAGTTTTCTTGGTTTGCGCTTTAATCGCTACACCTATAACCATACTAATTATTAAAGACAACAAGGAACAAGAAGCGATAAAAAATAAATATGATCAAATAGAGACTGAACTTAGACCATTAAAAGAAGAAAGAAACGCCTTATCTTCTGAACTTTTTTCAATCAATTCTAAATTAGAAGGTGTTGGATATGATTTAGGTTCATCTATGATAATGTTGACTGATGCGAGAACATATTTTTTAGACAATATGTATCCATATTTAAATGATTCAGGATATAAAGCGATAATCAGCCTTGATACTAATTATTTTATAAATATTCAAGGAATGATGGATCAATCAACCATATCTACTTTAGTTGAACAAGAAGGATATGAATTATCAATGACTCTATCTAAACAGACTAATATAGACGCTTTATATTCAAACTTTTCTAAGAAGGGATTGCCTAATCCAACTATAGCGTATTATTTAAATAATGAAATAGATGATAATACTATTACAAAAATAAAAAGTTTAGGAATTAATAAAATAATTCTTTATAATGGAGAACCAACATACGCTGATGATATGTTTTATTTAAAAGCTTTCCCATCTTATACAGATAAGACTAAACAAGCATTTTTAGATGCGATAAATAATTCATATCCATTTGTGATAACTATTGGTTATACAAATAGTGATGAAAAATACAACGCTACTAATTTTTCTAATTTATTATCATCGCTTAAAACATATAGCGATGAATTCCCTGTAAAAAGCACAGATGAAGCTAAAGATAGATATTTAGAATATATTGATAAATTAGTGACAGAAAAAGATTCTCTACTTGAAAGAAAAGTGGTAGTAGAAGCTAGACTTGAAGAATTAAAATTAGAGATCGCAAAAAGGAGTAAGGAACTAGATGAATAAATTAAGAATGACTTTAGAAAATGGAATGTATCTAGATTTTGAAGTTTATGAGGATATAGCGCCTATTACAGTTAAAAACTTTTTAGAACTCGTGGATAATCACTACTATGACTCAATAGTATTTCATAGAATAATAAAAGGATTCATGGCGCAAGTAGGTGGATATTATCTAGATGATAATAAAAAAGAATTAACTGAAGCTAAAAAGAATAAACCTATTAAAGGAGAATTCAAATCTAATGGTTTTGATAATAAACTCTTACATGAAAAAGGCGTATTATCAATGGCTAGAACAATGATTAAAGATAGCGCATCATCACAAATATTCATCTGTACAGCACGCGCAAAACATTTAGATGGTGAATACGCTGCGTTTGGAAAAGTATTAGATGATAAAAAATCACAAGAAACATTAGATTATTTAGATAACGCTAGTACTGTAAATGTTGGTGGTGGACTAACTGATTTTCCATACCCAGTAATAAGAATTAAAACTATTGAAAGATTATAAATAAAACAGATATTTACATATTGATTTTGGCAAAAAAGTGGACATTGATGATAAAAAGTGGACATTGAAAATATTCATATATCAAATGTAACTAGAAAAAAATAACAAAACTACATTTTGAACTATCTAATAAATCCTATTTTAGAAGAACAGAAGTTATGAATATTTTAAAATTGTCACCTTTTGGTGCCTCAAAACTAATCTCACTTCTACTAGATAATAAAATTATCATTCACATTAAAGGCCATGGGAAAGGAAAATATGCTTTTAGCGAGTTAGTTGAATATTAATTGAACATTTTTTATTATATATTTTAGACCACTAATATAAAGTTTTTTGTCGGAAAATTTCTTGTTGCTTTAAACCGACAAAAAAGAATTGAAGAATAATGATTTTGTTGTGTTGTTGTACCAAAAGTATTTGATAAATATCTAAACAATATTTAATTAGGACGAATTAATTAGGTAAAATAAACCCTATTATAGAAGATATAGGACCCTATTGGTATGATATCCTTAAGAAAAAAAGAATGGCGAGTTTGGTCTTGCAACTAAGTCGAAAGATAGATATATTGTGTATGAGATTAAATTTACAAATTCAAAAATTGATAAACTTGAGCCGCACACTTGTTAATTGATTAAATAATAAAAAGACAAAAGCGATAAATTGCCTTTGTCTTTTTATTATGATCTACCAACCTAATTTTCTGTAGCTTTTATTATTATTGAACTATATTTTCGTATGGATATAATCCGTTTTCATCTGGTATTTCACCAGCTTTTTCTAAACTTAATTTAGTTAGTAACGGACCGACTATTTCATATACTAGTGTTGCGCATAGTGTTACTGCGACAACAATGTTACCAATGTTGTTAACTTTAAATGATTCCATTTTAGATATCTGATTAGCCATGCCTATCGCAACACCTGCTTGAGGGAGGAGCGTGATACCTAAATAGTTAGTTATATGTTTATCTCTTTTAGTAATTTTACATCCAATAAATGCGCCAGTATATTTACCTAATGATCTCATTAATATATATGCGATAAAGACTACTAGAATTGGAATTATTGATTTCGCATCATTAGAATTTATAATCTCTTCGCTCGCTATTCCTAAATGAGCTCCTGATAATACGAAGAATAACATGAATAAAAATGGTGTCCATCTATCTATTAATTCTACATCTCTATTTACTATATTGAGTTCGTTTTCTTTAGCGATGTTCACATACATCGCTCCAATCATCATACAGCATAATAGATTTGAGAATTCTAAGTTTCTACCATTTACTTGAATTAGATTTAATGCTTCACATATACCAACTCCAAGCAAAGTAAATGCGATAATAACTATTGCGTGGTTGTTTCTTGATTTAAAGAATTTAATTAGTATATGCATCAAGAATCCAAGAAGCGAACCAACTACTATTGAACCAATTATCTCAATTAATGGTAACAACAAGAATGAAATAAATGATATTGGTGCTTTAGTAGCGATTGAATCCGCTACTGATACTGATATACTGAAGACTACTAGACCTATCGCATCATCGAACGCAACAACAGGCAATAATATATCTACTAGTGGGCCTTTTGCCTTATACTGATGAATTACCATTAAAGTTGCGGCTGGAGCTGTTGCGGCTGCGATAGCGCCTAAACATAATGCAATACTTAAATCCAAGCTTAATACTAAGCATATTATAATTAGCGCAACATCTACAAATAATACCGCTAAGAACGCTTGTAAGAATGTGATTAACATTATCTTACTTCCATATTCTTTGATCTTAGATAATTTAAATTCTTCACCTATTGATAAAGCGATAAATCCAAGCGCTATAGTAGATATGAAACCATTCATTCTAGATAAACTAGTTTTTAAATCAGTTCCTAAATTACTATCTAGAAGTAAACATAATATACATGCGATTAACCCTACTACTAGGTAGCCTGTAACATTAGGCAATTTCACTATTTTAACTATTCTTGTAGATATTAATCCAAGAATTAGTAATATTCCTAAAAACAATACAAAATTCATAATTTTTACCTTCTTATTAACTTACCAATTAACTATTTTATCACTACTTTAAATAGTTAATTAAATTATTTTTAATAATTTGAAATTTTATATCTTTAACAAGTATTAAATACTTATCTAATAAAGATAAGAGT
>CALCVH010000078.1 GCA_937907585.1 uncultured Bacillota bacterium
TTTTCTGGAACAACTACAGTTATTATCGATTTAGCTGATATCACAACTAACTCAGCTGAATTAATCAAATTCTGTATGTGGGGATATAGCACTACTGGAACATTAGTTACAGTAGAAGAAGCATACTTCACTGACACATTCCCTCAAGACTAATTAATAAATAGATAAGTAGTGGCGGTACTCCGCCACTACTAAAAGGAGCTTTATGAAGAAAATCTCAATATTATTATTGTTTTTACTTAGTTTATTGCTTGTGGGATGTACTGTAGTTACTTCTAGTTCCAATACTACAACTGAAAACAATAACACTACTATTTCAACTGATTCAAATAGTCAAACTGAATCAACTACTAATGAAGTAAATACATTAGTAGCTCCTACTAACTTGAAAATAGAAAAAGGAATAGTTAGTTTCGATTTAGTTGAAGGCGCTCAATCATATACATTAAAAATTAGACAAAATGGTGAATTTATCATGAACCTAGTTGTTAATAATGGAGATGATTTAACTAGTTATTTAGAAGATGGTGAATACACAGCAACCATTCAAGCAAAAGCAGAAAAAAAACAATCAGAATCTAGTGAAGAAATTGAATTTACTATGGGTGTTAAGATTATAGATATTACAACTTTATCAAGACTATCTGGAGAATTATTATCAAGTGACAGATACGTTAATATGAGTGGTAGACACTACTTTAATGAAACTGAAGGCAGAATGTATTTCTATTATACTGCATCAGGATTTAAAGTATCATTTACTGGAACTAAACTTGATGCGACAATTTTAGCTACAGGATATAATAAACCAAACAATGAAGCAAGAATTGTTGTATTAGTTGATGGTGAAGTTTATCCTGAGGGTGGTACAACTATCGTTTTAAATAAGGCGATGGAAGCGACTTATACACTTGTTGAAGGTTTAACTCAAGGAAAACACTCTGTAGAAGTGCTTAAAAGAAGCGAAGCTATAGATAATACTCTCGCTCTAAGTGACTTATCAACTGATGGACATTTTGAAACTCCAGATGGAGATAAAGAAAAGAAGATTTTAGTAATAGGCGCATCTGGTTCAACAGGATACGGAAACTTAGCTAAGAATACATCAGTAACTAAAAATACATATAACTCTGATGGATTAAAAGCTTTCGCATATCTTACAAGCAGAATGTATGATACTGAAATTGATGAAATCAACGCATCAGGATGGGGCGTTAAATGGGGTTGGAATTCTCAATCAGGTTTAGCGAATATTCCTGCGGCCTTCTATAAGACAGGAATACTATCTACTCAATCAATAGAAAAGATTAATTATGATTACGCTCATGAAGAATATGATTTAATAATCATCAACTTAGGTATGAATGACTTTAATGCATATTTAAAGAATATCTCAGATGAAACTGAGTTCGAAGCTAAAACTGTAGAATATATGAACGCAGTTAAATCATTCTATAATGCATTATTAAGCATATATGATTGTCCAATACTAATCTTGCATACCGCAAATGGTAATAAGAAAGCAGAAGGTTATTATAACGAACAAGTTGCGAGTGAAATCAATTCTAGTTTAGAATCTCCAAGAATCTTCCCAATCATCATTCCAGCAAATGGAAGTGGAACAAATCTTGGCGCTAATAACCACGCAAATGTTCAAACTCATATTTGGACAGTAGATAAGATTTCTGAATGGATTAGTAAAAACTTAGGATGGACTAAGGTTAGAGATAATCTCGAATTCGTTCCATCAAGAGATCAAGTAGACTAAAATAATGATTTTTATGGCTAGTAGAAGTGCTAGCCATATTATTTTAATATATGTACGTCCTCTATTTTTAAGCTAAAATCTCAAAATCTCACTTTTAGAGATATGATTTTCAAGATTTTATGTTGAAACATTTTAATAATTAATATTAAAATTAGTTGACTAAATAAGAGGAGAGTACATAAATGAAGAAATTTCAAGTCATTACTGATTCAACATCAGATCTCGAGAAGAAATTTAGGGATCAATACGATATTGAATATTTTAAGATGATCTTCACTATTGAAGATACTGATTATGAGGCTGATTTAGATTGGACTAAATTATCACCAGATCAATACTACACTTTAATGAGAAATGGTAAAAGAAGCGTTACAAGTTTACCTTTAAATTCAGAATTTGATACTAAATTCAGAAAGTATTTAGATCAAGGTTTAGATGTATTATTTGTTACATGTTCTTCTAAATTAAGTGGTACTTGCGATCACGCTAGACAGCTCGCTACTGAATTATCAAAAGAATATCCTAATAGAAAGATTATGATTCTTGATTCATTAAGAAGCAACTACGCTGAAGGTATGATTGCGATTAACGCAGCTAAGATGGCTAATGAAGGATTAGAAGTAACTGAAGTATATGATAAATTATCTAAAGAATTATTGAAATATCAAGTACACGCTATTGTTGGTTCACTTGAATGGCTTAAGAAAGCAGGAAGAGTTAAAGCGTCTACAGCTTTCTTCGGTGGAATGTTACAGATTAAACCTATTATTTGTTCAGACGCAAAAGGAAATAACTTTGCGTATGAAAAAGTTATGGGAAGAAAGAAATCTATCGAAAGATTAATTCAAATCGTCGCTGAAAGAGTAGAAGATCCAAAAAACGCAACTATCTTTGTTGAACACGCTAATTGTATAGATGATGCTAACTATTTCGTATCTAGAATTAAAGAAATAGTTAATCCAAAAGAAATCAATCTATCTAACGTTGGCCCAATCATTGGCGCAACAGTTGGTCCAGATACAATTACTTGTTCATTCTACGGAAAAGAAGTTGATTTCTACGACGGACAAGAAAAATAATATTATTTTTGAATAATTATTGAATAAGTAGTGAAATTTTAGAAGATTTCACTACTTTTCTTAATATATTTTTCTATTTAAAGAAATAACTATGATATATTCATAGTTAGAGGAGAAAATAATGAATCCAGTAGTAGAAATTATAATAATATCTATAATCTCATATACGTTGGTAGGTATAGGCTTATTTATTAGTAAAAAGTACATAAAAAAAGAATCTATAAAAGATTTAGTTTTTATTATCGTTTCTATATTAACAGTTATAATTCATTATACTGGAATGATTTATAACATGAGTAGAACAGATAATTACATATTAGAAGATACTATGTTTTTGCCTGTTTATCCATGTAACGTTATGATGTGGATCAATTTTATTCTTTGTTTCTTAATTAAGAAAAAGGAAAAAGTATTTACTGTATTATCTGAATTCTCATTCTTCGCTGGAACATTATGTGGTTTTATTGGATTATCATTTAATATTAACTTCTTAAATAATCCTAACATATTAGATTATGATATATTTAAAGGATTATTAAGCCACGTTACATTAATATTTAGTTGTATATATCTATTTGTGATGGGGTATGTTAAGGTTGATACTTTAAGGAATCTACTCAGTTGTTCAATTGGCGCATTAATATTCATAATATGCGGATTATATTCAAGAATGATGCTTAAACTGCTTGATAGAGAAGTAGTTAATTCAATGTTTTTAAAAGCTCCATTTGAAAACATACCATTCTTTAATTTTTATTCAATATCATTAATAGGCGCAATACTATTAATCTTAATCACTACTATATATGAAATAAAATTCTATAGTAAAGATCAAATATGGTTTAACAAAATAAAAAATAAAAAAATAGAAGAAGGAAAAGAAGAAAATGCGTGATTTATTACTAAAAATCTTTAATAACGAAATAGGTGGTCCAGAATTCAGCGCTTTAAGCATATGGCATATATTATTTTTCTTAATAATGGTTGGCGCTACACTATTTATGAGTTTATATTTTTCTAAAAAGGATGAAAAAACAAAAAAGCTTGTATTAGATATATATGCGATTGTGATTATTGGCTTATATCTATCTGACTTTTTAGTTCATCCATTTATGACAGGTGAAAATGCATTAATAGTAGATAAACTTCCATATCATATATGTACAGTTTCATCTATATTAATAGCGATTACAAGAATATTCCCTAATCATACTAAACATATTCAAACTGCAGTACCAGTATTAGGACTTGTAGGCGCAATAATGTATATGACATATCCAAATGGAGTTGGTGGCTATGTATTCTCTTATAAAGTATTACAAACAATGTTATATCATAGTTGTTTAATTACATATGGAGTATGCACAATGGCTTATGGATTTGTAAAACCTGATTTCAAGAAAATCTATATTGAAGCGATTATGATTGCGGTACTTGATCTAATTAGTGTTGGCGCAAATATCGCATATTCATCAAGTGATCATCATTACGATTGGTTCTTCACAACAGGTTCATCATTTGGAATGAATAAATACGCTATGCCATTTATAATATTTGGAATATTTATGGCTATGGCATGCGCAATATATCTATTATATTTTGGTATAAAGAAATTAATAGAAAAGAAGAAACAACAATAATATTAAAAAAAGTTAGGCAAAACAATTCCTAACTTTTTATTTGGAGCTTTCGAAAATTAGGTAGGTAGTTAAACTTCATTTTTCAAAGCTTCTATTATGAAAGAATATTATAATTCATTTAAAGAAGAATTATAAGAAAATAATCTTGAGTTAAAGAACGATTACAAAGCAAAAAATAACATATATTTATACATTAGATTATATGAAATCATATAATTCTTTATTTATTTCATCTAACAAAAATGGAGCGCAGAATTGTGGAATAGATGTGAAAAACGCACCTTCTCCAAAGTTGTTTTCTATTATCTTATAACACTTAGAAGCTTTATAAGGAGTTTCACCATTCATTACAGCGCGAGATGCGGCCATTTTTCCATTAGTTGACTTTTCTTCATATAATATTAATCCATCAGCGCCTTCAATTAAAAAGTCTATTTCAAGGTGTTTTTCTCCATTAGCGTAATAATATAAAGGAAATCCAGCTTTACTGATTAATACTCCCGCTAGGTTTTCATAGATTGCGCCCTTTCTTGAGCCTAAATTATCATTTAAAAAATCTCTTGTAGTCACAACTGGATACATAGCCATAAGAAGTCCCGTATCGCTTATAAATGCTTTAAAATATGATTCGTCAACATTCATTGATAAAGGTGTTTCAAGTGCGTTTACATTAAAACATCTTAAAACCAAACCTGCCTTTTCAAGCCAATCAAATCCCTCTTTAAATTCGGTAGATCTTCCTCCTTTTTTGATTTCAGAATATTTAAATTTATTAATATCATTTTCTCTTGCTAATTGTTTAGGAATAGAATCAAAAAATGCATTCAATTGGCTCTGCAAACGATAATCAATTTCTTCAGTACCATTATCATCTATAAATCTTCCAAAATCGCTTCTATAATCAATTAATAATCTTTCAAGTATGTTTCTAGCTTCAATATAATTTCTTCCAGAATCAATGAATGTAGATACAACTTCTGGAAGACCGCCCACTACTATATAATCTTTCATGAGTTTTTTATAGTAGTTAGCGGTAAATGAATCAATTTCTTTTCTTTCTTTAGTACATTTCTTAAGTTCATTTATTTGTTCATCGCTTATACCATTTGCCCACAAGAATTCTTCAAAATCAAGACTAGTCATATTTAGATATTCTTCATAACCAGTAGGAATCTTAATTTTGTTTTTTCTTCTAAAATTAATAACACCTAGTAATGAACCCGTAGCGATAACATCATATCTTCCATCTAACGCAAAACTCTTTAGTGATGTTCTCGCAAGAGGACAGTCATTTATTTCTTCAAATATTAGTACTGTATTTTGTATTTCGAAATTCTTATCTAAGAAGAAGAGCTTCGCTTTCCTTATTATTGTATCAACATCTAAATCACCAGAAAAGATTGAAAGCAATTCTTTTCTATGACGGAAATCAAACGTAATAACATTATCATAGTTCTCATTAGCGAACTTTTCTACTATATAGCTTTTTCCGACTTGTCTTAATCCTTCTACGATTAAAGGTTTATGTCCTATTTTATTTTTCCATTCTAAAAGTTTATTATATGCTTTTCTTTTAATTTCCATAATAACCTATTATTCAAGTTAGATAGGGATAAGTCTAACTTGATATTAATATATAATAATTTTACTAGAATCTTCGTAAAATGTCAAATTTAACACAAAACGAAATCGTAAAATGTAAAAAATTATACAAAACGAAGATTTTACTAAAAAAATCATGGTTTTATATATTATTCAAAAACAAAAGAATTGTTTCAAAAAAACAATCCTTAATAAACAAATTAACTAATATAAATTTGTACTATATTTCTTTAAACATCTTGTATAATAACTTCTTTATTTCTTATATGTTTTTTTATTGAATTATCAAATGAATAATATAGTTCATTATTTATTTTTTCTATTTTAATTGAATGATTCATAGATGAATAGAAGAAGTTATTAATTTTAATATTACTAACATCATCAGGAATATTAAATGTTAAACTAAATTTATTAAATGATATTGGTTCAAATCCTAATAATCCTTCTAAAAATATTCTTACATATAAACTGCTTTCAGCTGCTAAATGAGCTTGATTACCTTCTGGGTATGCTTCTACAGGATATGGCACATGTTTATTTAACAATCTATTATTTGAATAGGATTTTAAAATATCATATGCTTCGTTTACTTTACCGCTTCTAAATAGCCCTCTTAAACTCATTAAGGTAATTCTATCCCAATAAACATCGCTTGTTTCAATAGTTTTAAACCCATTTTCATTAAGTAGTTTATTACTTAATAATTCATTATATACATCATCTTTAAAATCTAAGATATCCATTATTAATAAATATGATATATGAGATCTTAGATTATTCTTTTCAAGTATTTTAATTTCGTTATCATCACATCTTAATGCGTAATACCATTTATTATCATGATGAAAGTTTTTAATGATATTTTCTTTTAGTTTAGACGCTACATATAAATAATCATTATCAATTCCTAATTCATTAAATAATCTAGATGCGTATATTAATCCTTTATAGAATAAACTATTTACTGATAAATTTGCGTTCCCTGATTCAAATCTATTTTCAAGTTCATCACTATCTGATTCTAGTATTCCATATTTATTAATCTTAGAAATAGAATAGTCAATACACCACTTTATTGCTTTAGAATATTTTAAAGCTTTTTCTTTATCACCTAAAATAAGTAAATATAAAGATGCACCATATAAATACATGGCGCCATCACCTCTATCTTTTGCGCCATTCCAATATGATGTATTTTCCGCTATAATACTTGAAACTAATGGTTCATCTTTATACATATATTCTTCATACATTGATAAAGTATTTTCTATAGCGTATCTCATATATTTATAATCTATTAATGCAGCTAAAGGAGCGCTATATTCAATCTGGTCATTTGTCCAAACGGAAGCGTAATAATTTCCCCCACCTGGAGAATGAATATAACCACACGCTAAATTATATACGCTTTCAAATGTGCGATATTTAGTCATTTCAATCTCTTTATCAACTACATCATTATTTAGTTTGATATCAAGATTATTCTTTATATCATCTCTAAACTTTAATCTTTTATTAAAATCATCAATAGGATTAATAACTAATTTTTCTTTATTATATGAAACACTTATTATCGAATAGAAGATATAACTTTCATTTTGATTTAATGCTTTATTAATTCTATCTTTAATACCATTATCATATATATTAAAAAGAAGATAATAAGGCTTATCAAAAATATCTTCATTTATAAAGATTTCTTTTATATCATTAGATATATCGATATTAACCATATTATTTGTTGTATTTTTTATTTCATATTTGATCACAAATGATGAATCATTATAACTATTAACAAATTCTCTTTTTATATCAAGTTTATCAGTTTTAGAGAATATATTAATAGTATAATCAATTTCTATTCTAGATAGTTTTTCATTGATTTTTTCTTCATCAACTAAAAGATTAACTTCATTATCAACAAAAGCTCTAAATGAGCCTAACGTGTTATTGTTTTTTCTTCTATAGTGTGGAAAAATAAGATGATATTTTAAGAACAAGTCTTTTAATTCATTCATTCCATAGAATATTATTGATGATGAGTAAAAGCCAGATGTCTCTATATGATTATAATGTGGTTTATTATAATTTATTCCATCAAATACTATCTTAGAATTAATAAGCTTATAGATATTATCTTTTTCGTTTCTATCATCTATCTTAACGATTGGATCGAAGTTTTCATTTGGATTAATAACGTAATTCATATTACCTCGTAAATATAGTAAATTCATTCATAGATAATGATATATCATCAACTTCAATAGATAAGGAACCACTACTAACATGTTTTAATAGTCTAAAAGAAATAGTTTCTTCCTTATTTAATTCAATTTCAAGAATATCATTATTTAATGACATTAAGAATGAATAATCTTTCTTTGTTTTAATATTGATTTTATGATCTAAGAGATTAGGTCTTTGATCCCAATGGTAATGTTCTCTTATAAATAATCTTTCTTCACTAAAATCTAAAATAATTTGATATCCTAAGTCGTTTATTTGCGAGAACTCACCTCTAAAATTATCTCTATTAGTTCTGATATAGAATATGAGTAGACCATTTTTATTTTTAATGTTAATATTGGTTTTTAAAAGATAATTATCTAAAAAGTAGTTAAACGATAGGATTGAACCTTCGTTTTTTGAATTTACAGAAATTTTGTTTCCATCAATTTTATAATTGTTTGAAACATCAATATAATTAAAATCTTTAAAAACGTTTATTTTGTTTGGATAATAACTATAGACTTCATCAACAAATTTAGATCTAGGATTATTTTTATTATCTAAGAATAACTCTCTTGGAATAGCGAGGTTACCACCCCATATTCTTTCTGACGAATCATTATTTTTTCTTGGAATCCATCCAAATAAAATGATCCTATTCTTATCATCTTTCAAAGCCTTCGCAGCCATAAAATCAAATGAATTTGGTGATTCAGTAGAATATCTTTTATAGCCTTTTAAAGGATTATTAGAAACTCTAATTCTAGTATTATGAAAATAATAGATTAATAGATATTTATCTTTATAATCGATTATTTGTGGACATTCCATAGTTGTTGCGATATGAGGAGAAGTAAGAGGCTTTTTTAATTTCCATGAATTTAAATCAGTTGATATCGCATGCCCTATAACACCTGGATGAAGATCCCCATCAACATATGGTGCTTTAGCACAAAAAATCATATGGTATAGATTGTCTATTTTATTATAAAAAACATATGGGTCTCTCCATGTATCATCAGCTCTATAATACTTATTTCTTTTAAATAAAACTTTATTTGTTTTTGTAAAAATATCGCCATCATAGCTTATAGATTCTAACATATTAGGTTTTCCGTCAATACCCATTCCTGCATAATACGCATGAAATACGTTGTCTTTTACAAAAACAGAGCCAGTAAATAGCGCTACATCTAATTCATCTCCCTTTTCTATAACATCATCACATAAGAAAAAATTGATCATATCTGTAGATTTTATATGAGCCCATGATAGAGAAGAATCTTCGTTTAATTTTAAATAATATAAATGATAAACGCCATCGTAATATAGAGGCATTGGATCTCCAAAATAAGTATTATTCTCTTTAAAATTTAATATATCAATCTTATTCATACTCAAAAGTCACTTTAGTTATTATATTATTATTTGATCTTGAATCGGTTTTAAAAAAATCATCTGTTTGGTTTTTATCCATAGATATGAAGTTTTTGTCCCATACCGATATAGCGTTAGAAGTATTAACACCATTTAATGAAACAATTTTTGTATTTTCAATATTGTTGTTCATAAAATTAAATCTATCAGATCCAGTCATTTCTCCAACAAGCCCTGACACACTATATTTTCCAGAAATAATAGAAGAAGAAACACTACATTCACTAATATTAATGGATCCAAACGCTAGTTGACACATTCCTACGATTGAGCCAACTTTATATGAATTATCTTTATTGCCTAAAGTAGAATTAATTACTTTAATATTTGAATAGTTTACATTTCCTGATTGATATCCACACACAACTGATACCCATCCAGATGTAGATGAAACTATCGCATCTACAAAAACAATATTTTTGATAGTAAAGTCAGAACCACTTATCCCAATAAAACCAAGTGATTTATCACCCTTAATAGTCATATTCATGATTTTATGATCTAATCCATCAAATATCATACCACTTAAATTTGAATCTTTATGATATTGTTCCTCATATGTATAAGATATCTCCTCTCTAATTGGAATCCACTCTTTATCTTTTAAATCACAATCATTCATCAAATAAATAGTTGAATTTTTAAACATATCTTTTTTGTATAAATCAGCTTTAACAATTTCTCCATTAATTATACCAGCGAAATTATATAGTCCTTCTTTATTTAAAATATAATAGTTTGACCCATCGAAATACAAACCTTCTATAATAAATGATATTGATTTTCTTTCTTTTTCATATCCACAAATTTTACATTTGGTTTGAATATAATCATCAATAATTAAAGTATCGTAAACATGGCTTTCAAGGTTGGATATTTCTCCGCATTCACATTCGTAATAATGATTTCTTGAATCATACTTATATTCACTATCAAAATTATGAATATGTGATAAAGAAGTAGAATATAAGGAATCGCTAACAGATTCATTGTTTTGTCTGTCACATCCAATAATAAAAATACAAATAAATGTAAAAATAGTGATAATTAAAAACTTGTTAATTTTCATATAATATACCAAAAATAGGATAGGGATAAGTCCTTTATTAAATTGTAGATAAATACTATGAATTATTAAATACAATTAGATGATATAATTTCACTTTTTGAAATATCTATATTTATAAAAGTTATACAATCGCTTTAAATTCTCGATTGAAATACTGAATTGGTTTAATCTTAAGCTCATCTTTAATTTCTTTAGGCGTTTTTCCGAGTTCCCTTACAAAACATTTATATAAAATATTGTAGTTTTTAAATCCACTTTTTACCGCAACATCATTTCCATTAAGCGATGTTGTTTTAAAGTATTCCACTGCCTGTTCTATCTTAATTTTATTTATATACTTATGAAGTGTCATTCCGACTACATTTTTGAATAATTTCTTTAAATATACTTCTGAAATATCTATTTCACTCGCAATCTTACTTATAGTTAATTCATCGCAAATATGATCATAGATGTAAGTAATACAGTTATTAATATATGTATTATTCTTTTTAATAGGCATATTTTTATAACTAAAATATATCGCGAATAACAAATCTTTAAGTAGAAGTTTATGTTCCAAATTATATATTTCATTATTGACATTTGAATTATGATCTTTTTCAAGTTTTATTAGCGAATTCATTTTCCCCTCTATATTATCTACATCCTTGAAAATAGTTGGAAAAACTGAAGAAGAAGTCAATTCTTTTATTGTTTTATCATTTCGAAATCCATACATTGATTTTAAATATCTAATATATGATTTATTAAAATCTTCTATTTCTAATACCATTATCTCAACATCATTCAAAAATTCTAATCTATGAACTACATTAGAAGGAACCAAAATAATTCTATTATTAAAGGCATTAAGTTCACGAATCTTTTCTTTTTTATCCTTATATATAATTTTTAAGTTGCCTTTTTTAATATATAAAATTTCCCAAGAATTATGAAAATGAAAATCCATTCGATCTTCTCTAGTATGTTTTCTTTTGATAAAAGTATTAATTTTTAATAACTCATCAATATTATCTAATGACATTGTTTGCTCCTTAACATTATGATATAAAAATTTGTTAAATTTGTCAATTTTAGATATTTTTTTCAATAAAAACATTTCTTAAACTGAAATTTTGGACTTAAAAAGGATTGTTGAAGAGAAGTATATCTAATAAAATATAATCAAAATATATTTTTACAAAATATAAAGAAAACTAATAAAAAAAGGAGATTTTTATGAAAAAAAGTTTTTTTAGAGCATTTTTTATTTTAGTATCCTTTATGTTTGGCTTATCTATGGTTGCTTGTAAGAACAAAACAAAAGAAAACACTAATCAAGCTACTACTACAGAAGACAAACAATCAACAAAGGAAGGAGAAAAGAGTTCTAGCCAAAACGACAAGACATCGGATGTAACTGGCGATACTGAAAAACCAGTTATTAGTTTAGTTGGTGTATCAACTGAAGAAGAAAATGATGTTGAAGTTGGAAGCAGACTAGTTTTACCTACTATCACTGTATCTGATAATGTTGATGCAGATTTAAACGCAACAGTTGTTGTTAAATACAATGGTGGAGTAGTTGATCCTGATCAAACAACTGGAAATTATTATTTAGAAAATGAAGGATTATATACTCTAACTATTAGCGCGACAGATAAAAGTGGAAATAAAGCTGATGATGTAATAGTTAAATATAGAGCTAAAGATACTGTAGCTCCTGTGATTGAAACGTTACAAAATCAAATGTTCTCAGTTGGAACTGTGTGGGAAGTCACAAAACCTAGAGTTACAGATTATCAAAATATTAAATTAGATGTATTCGTGTTAGCTCCAAATGAAAATGAATATAAAGCTTCAGGAGATACACTAGAGTTAACAAGCCTTGGAACATATAAAGTTAAATATGTCGCAACTGAAAAGAGAGACAATCCATTATCTAGCGAAATGATTGTTGATATTATAGTTGCAGAAAAAGGTTATGTTAATAATTTTGAAACTGAGGGTGAATTCGCAAGAATCCAAGCAAATGAAGCTGGTGGTTTGACTTATGAAATTGGAAGAAGCGAAATCGTAATTGAAGGTGATTCTTCTTTATCAGTCAAAGGTAATATGCCTGATGCTAGTTATCAAGATCAAGCTTGGCCAGGTATTTATTTCTTCTTTGTAGGAGAAGATGTTTCTGAATATACAAAATTACAATTTAAGGTTCACAATAATAAAGATTCTGATTTAAAATTCCATTTAACATTAAAGTATATAAATAGCGAAGGAAGTGAATCTCAAGGAACTGATTCACCTCAATTTGTAGTTAATGGAAATGAAACAAAAACTATTTCAATTTTATTAACAGATTTAGTGGATGATAGAATTTCTCTTGACCATATTTCGCTATTCAATTTATGGTTCCCTTATTCAACTGATGATTTAGACTTTGTTTTAGATAGTATCAAATTAAAGAAAGACTATCCTCAAACAGTTCTTGGTCAACTTGCGATAGAAAATGGCGAAATTGAATACATTGAAAATGGATTAGAATTTAGAAATAATGGTGGTGATGCATATGCATTATCAAAAGTAACTGTCAAAGATGTTGCTTATCAAGCAACTATTAAGACTAATAAGGCAGGCGCCGCATCATTATTAGTTCGCGCAAAAGATTCAAATAATTTCTATTCAGTTAACGTTGATTATGCTAATAGAGTAATTAAGCTATGGAAGAAAGTTGAAGGCACTCCAACTGATTTATCATCTGTTAAATTAGATGGTAATGTAGGAGACTATAAAACTTTAAAAGTTGTATTAGAAGGAAAGAATATCAAGGTTTATGTTGATAATTCTAGTGAAGCCGTAATCGATTTAACTGACGAATCATTATCTTCTGGATTTTTAGGTTTAAATACTTGGAATACCGATGCAGAAATAACTAATATAACTTACGAATTATTAGAATCTTCTATGCCTAAAGACGCAAAAGAATTCTTAGATGCTGTAAATAACGCTGAAACTATAACTCTTGCGGAAAAATACTATGACGGATCAATTTCACAAACTTTGTCATATGGAAAAGATACTGTTTGGGTAATCCCTGCTGGTTCTAATGAATCACATGGCGCATATAACTGGTCAGATGCATTCAAGGTTACAAATGAAAATATGATTCAAGCTAATATGGGCTCTAATGTGATAGCTGGTGTTAATTATAATCCTAGATATACATATAAGTACGAATCTACTCTAAATCAATATGTATTAATAAATATGAATGTTGAATTGTGGAGAAATGTTTCTGATGGAACTAAATTACAAGTTAGAGTATATTCAAATGATGAAGTTGTATTCACACAAACAAAAGAATATAATCAATCAACTGATGAAGTGATAAAGCTTGAAAATGTATTAGCTTATGTACCAAAAGACACTAATTTATTAATTACAGTAGAAATGTTAGTACCTGAAGGAGTAAATGATAGAATTGAAAGAACATCATTTATTAGATTAAATAATTTATCATTTATTCCAGTTAAAGAACAAATAGACGCTCCAGAAGGGTTCTCATCTTTAGAAGAATATGTTAAGAAAGGTGGAGCTATAGAATATTCTGTGCTTGGTAACCTTGAAGTTGAAAATGGCAAAGCAGTTTATTCAACTGATAAATCTGTTACACTATATACAAATGGTGGAGATGCATTCGCATTATCAAACGTTAAAGGAAATAATTTTGAATACATCGCTACAGTTACTAGATTAGAAGGAGATGGATGCCCAGCTTTATTATTCCGTGCTAATGGAACATCTAATTTCTATGGAGTTAATATCAATTTCTCTAATAAAGAAGTTAAAATGTGGAAGAGAGTTAGCGGAACAAATGAAGATATTAAAGTTCAAGTTTATGATGGTGAACTACAATCAAGTGCAACCTTAAATGTTAAAGCAACTAATACAACTATCAGTGTATATGTTGATAATAATTTAGTATTCACTGTTGAAGACGAATCTTTAAAAGAAGGTGCATTTGGCTTATTAACTTGGAACGCTACATCTAAATATGAAAGCATCGTTATTAATAATTTAGAACCTCTCTCAAAAACAGATTATGATAAAGCTGTTAGTGAAGGCACAAATAAATTATCATTTGTAGAATTAATAGCTAGTGAAGGTGTAAA
>CALCVH010000079.1 GCA_937907585.1 uncultured Bacillota bacterium
ACCCCCCCTGCCATATCTTTAATACATAAAGAATCAGCACCTAACTTTTCAACTTCTTTAGCTAGATTAACATAGTATTCTACAGTATGTACTGGAGATGTTGTATAAGATAATGCGATCTGGCATTCTCCACCATACTTTTTAATAGATTCTACAGCTTGTTTTAAATTTCTGATATCGTTTAAAGCATCGAATACTCTAATAATATCAATTCCATTTTCAATAGACTTTTTACAGAACATATCTACTACATCATCAGAATAATGACGATATCCAAGTATATTTTGTCCTCTAAATAACATTTGAAGTTTAGTTTTTTTACATACAGCCCTTACTTGTCTAAGCCTTTCCCATGGATCTTCATTTAAGAATCTCATACAGCTATCAAATGTTGCGCCACCCCAAACTTCTAAAGCGTGGTATCCAGCATTATCAAGTATTTTGGCTACACTAACTACTTCTTCAGTAGTCATTCTAGTCGCAAATAAAGATTGATGTCCATCTCTTAATGATGTTTCAACTATCTTTACACCCATAAAATCACCTTTCTTTCTTAATTACTATGGAACTCGAAAGTATCCAATATATTATATCATAATATAATTTGTAAAGAATTAATATATTTGTTGATTAATTATATTGAATAGTAGTCCTGGCATAAATAAAAGTTCTATTAAAATGTGAATATTTATAAAATATTTAAAAGAAACCTAAATTTATTGTTTACATAAATTATCTTTTTTTGATACGATAAAACTGGAGGATAAAAAAATGAAAACAAAATTACTAAAAATCTCATCATTCTTACTACTTTTATTATCATTGTTCACATTAACAAGTTGTAATTTAAAAGGCTTAACATTAGATGAAGCAAAAGCTAATCTTGAAGCAGCTGGATATGAAGTAAAAATCATTGATGGCGCTACATATTGTGATTCAGATCAAAATGAATTTTTCTTATTTAGCTCTGAACTTGAAAACTATCTATATGCAGAAAAAGGCGATGATAAAATCCATATGTTCTTCTTCTATACAATAGATCAAGCAAGCCGTAACAGCGATTTTATCGACTATCCTGATTTGCTTGGGGGTCAAACTAATCAATTAGTATATTGCGCTACAAGACAAGCAAGAAAAGACGCTAAATTATAAGATTAGTTCAAACTGTAAATATTAATAAAAATAGATTTCTAGATGCGCCTAGAAATCTATTTTTATTAATGGCATTATTATTAACTTTCAAAGAAAGTATGACTAACAACCCATTTTTTCAAATTGATTGCTAACCAGAAAGAATAGATACCTAAAGTGATAATAGTTAATAAAAACCAAATGATATACTTTCCAAATAATTGTCCGCCTTTTCCATCAAACATTAGACGTTTTCCATTAATTACAGTGTGTTTTGTTTCCCATCTGTTAATCATGCAAACTGCCCATGGTGTTCCAATGCTGAATGTTACAGCGATAAGTAAAGCGCCTAAAAGTCTCCAACCAATTAATTGAATTAATTTACCATCGAAATATGAATCTTTCATTCTGACCTCCTATAAAATTTGATTCAATATAAATGTAAATAACTACAATTCACAATTATTTTGTAATATTTCTATTTATTTTTCAACATAAACATTTAGTGATATTAGGTTTTTTACCATAAAAATAACTATGGGAGTAAAAAATGCTTGACTCATTTATTTCCTAGTGTTAAAATTATTTAGCAATCGCGAGTGTAGTTCAATGGCAGAACGTCAGCCTTCCAAGCTGAACATGAGGGTTCGATTCCCTTCACTCGCTCCATCGACAAAAATACCGCCAAATCTGGCGGTTTTTATTTTGTTTTAAATCGTTTCTTTAAAGGGGGTGGGGCTTGAACCCCTATTTCAATTTGTTTATATACAACAGAAGCGATATTTAATAACTTGGAAAAATTAATTATGCTTGAACAAATGTAATAGAATTGATATATTCATCAAAAGTTGGTTTTAGCTTTTCAAAAGATGATTCAAGTGTTCCAAATTGGATTAACCAGAATGCATCGCTTGATTTTGTAACGTACGCATAATAGTGATAATCACTACCATTTACATCCTTGTTGAATTCAAATCTTGCGGTATCTCCATCATATTGTGCTTCAACATTTAAGTTGTTGTTTCTTAACACTATATTTGTATAACTCTCAATTGAATAAGATGAAGACACATTTAAATCTGAATAAGTTTCTTTTAAACAGAATATAGCTGCATCAGTATTTCTATATACTGCAGTATAGCCAAATACTTCTTGTTCAGCATATGAAGCACCTATTGTTATCTGCATTCCTGCTTTTTCATATGTAGTTGTTTTTTCTTTGCACGCAGAAAGTGATAATACTAATAGTAATAATAAAATAGATAATAACTTTTTCATAATTTCCTCCTGTTAAATACTTTTACATAAGCATTTAATATATTAGCATATTTGTAAAAATAAAAACTAAAAATTATATAGATTGGTAAAGTGTTATGAATATTATTAGAATTATAAATGATCTAACGTAGAAGATAATAGGCTATTCATTTCATAGATATACTTTGATGGTTCATAGTTATATTCGAATAGTTTCTTAGAATCATGTAGTTTGTGAAAAGTTTGTGATATTTCCTTATAATACTTCTTATACTCTATATGATTCATTGAATCACCTTCAACATATTCAAATATTCTAAGTTCATCTAATAAATAGATAGGATTTTGAAGGAAGTCTTTATTCTTTAAAACATCTAAAGCACTTAACTCAGCTTTTCTATCTATAAAAAGTCATATCCATCAGTTGCGATATGAGAAACATATTTTTTATTTTGTGCTTCAAATAGAAATGTTTTATTCGACATTTCACCATAAATAGTGTCTATAAATTTGACACTTTCTTCATTTATATTTAGCGTTTATGATAAGGCTTTTTTCTACTTTTTATATCACTATTAAACATTTTATCCATATTATATTTCTACTACCTCAGTAGGAATAGTTCTATCTGTCACAACAATCTTTATATTATCTAAACTCAGATTGTTTTTATTAAAATATGTTTCATAAGAAAGCTTCGCAAGTTCCTTTGTATTGCACTCATTTGACAAGTGAAATAAGAATAGCGTTTTTGTTCTTTCACCCATTAATTTAGAAAAGATTATAGCACTACTTTGGTTAGATAAATGACCAGTATCGGACATAATTCTATTTTTTAAAGGCCAAGGACGATTGCTTAACATGAGAAGGTCTGGTTCGTGATTAGATTCTAAAATATATAAATCTAGATTATGTAATTCTTCTATATAATCAAATACACCTGTATCTGTAATATAAGCTATACTTTTATCATTATACGTAAATTTAAATCCTGTTGGTTCTATTACATCATGCGATAGTGGAAATGGTAAAATAGATAGATTATCTACTTTAAATTCTTCCATACTTTTGACAAATTTACAGTATATTGGTGATATGGCTTGTTTATCTTGATCCTTTAATCCTTTATATGTTCCTTTAGTCAAATATATAGTAGGATTATATTTCTTAAAGAATGATGATAAACCCGATACATGATCGCTATGTTCATGGGTAATAAATATACCTTTAATTCTATTTGGATTTACACCTATAGAATTTAGTTTTAATTCTATCTGTCTAGATGATATTCCACAATCAAGTAGATAACATTTGTTATCTACTTCTAAATATACACAATTACCACTTGATGAGCTACTTAAAACACAAATTTTCATATTTAGAATTATATCACAATTATTATATAAAATATGCATAATGCGTTATTTTTGCCTATTTTTTTGAACTAGTTAAAAATTGCGTTATTTTTTTGTTGTATTTTATCATTATAAATGATAATATATTTCTTGGACTTGTATAAAAAAGGAGAAATTATATGGGAAATTTTGGAAAAAGATTACTGATTGTCCTATTATCGGCGCTCGCAGTTGTCGGTCTAGCGCTAATCGGCAATGCTTATCAACAAGCAGAAAGAATTCACAAAGTTTCTGGTTCTTCTTCTGTTGTACTTGATCAAAACAATATCAAGGTAACAAAGAAGGATGTATGGAAAACAATTCTTTACTCTAATCCGATGAGCAATGTCTCTGAAATGATAAATAAAGAAGTTTTAGGATCAGTTATCGATGATGTCAAAAGTCAAGGCACAAATTCTGATGCATATAAGAACAAGAAAAACAAACTTGTTTATGGCACAGCTGACTCAGACGAATTAAGTGAGATGGACAACGAAACTAAACAGGAGAAAGAGCAACAGTGGGCAAACCAATTAGTAATTCTTGGTCAAACTGAAGAAGACTACATCTATTTGCAGTTAGCTTATGATAGATATGCTACATACAGATTGATGGCTGGTCTTGAAATCGGTGGCAAGACTTACGATATTAGTGATGAAACACTGAAAAAGGAAATAGAAAGTTCAACTGGTGATGTTTATGCCATCACAATTAAGTTCTACAGCGAAAAAGATGCAACTACATTCCTAGAAAACTATGTTAATAAAGATACTCACCTTGTAAATGTAAGTAGCGCAATCCGTTACTACTATGGAGATAGTATGTTCGTCCCATCAAGCGATTCTGAATTAACATTCAATGGTACATCTTACGAATTCACTAGAGAAACATTCACTAAATCAGATGACTCTACTGTTGATGTTCCAAACGCATCATTATTAAAAGATTCTGATGGTAACTACATCTATGATGAAACTAATAATGCATTCGTATCTTCTCATTCTACTAAACTTAAAAATAGTAGTGGTGAAGTAGTTAAAGAGGAAGATGGTACTGAAGTATATGAAAAATACATGTTAGTAAAAGCGAATGATACTAACGATGGATATGTATACTTTACAAAATACACTACTGCTTTCGATAAGACTACTGATGAAGAAGGTAACGAAGTAACTGATTATACTAAGTGGACTAAGACAGACGCTACTACTGAAGAAGAAATGAATGAAACTAAAGATTCTACAATGGTAGCTTATAAGGATGCGACATTCTCAACTTCAAATACATTAGAATTAACTACTGATTTATTCTTAGATTTATATGTAAATATGTATAATGAATATTATTCATTACAAAATAAATCTGTAAACGCTACTGTAGATTATTCTAGTTTCACTGCTAAAGTTAGTGATTCAGCTAAACTAAACGAATTATTAAAAGAATATGGATATGTTGTTTTAAATAATGAAGTTAGAAAATATGTTGGAGACCTAGATTACGTAGTTGATACTGAAAAATCAGTAAATGGTAAAGTTGTTTATAAGAAGATTACTAATAATGCTGGTAAAGAAGTAGATTTACCTAACTATAAATTAACTGAAGGATATTTCGATTCAAACGATAACTTAGTATATGTATTAGATGGAGATGGAAATAGAATTCCTCTTGATACTAATAAACCAATCGATGAAGTAACAACATTCGATGATACTAATACAATTAAGCCAACAAAAGCTGAATTATATGGTTTATATGTTGCATTATTCGGAAAAGATGACAATACAAGCTTAGTTTATAACTATGATACAGTTAATGAATCAAGAAAAGATCTCGCAACTCAATTATTCACAACTTTAAGCAGTGCAGATTATCTAAAATATTCAACATCTGTAGGTGGAGATTACTATTTAATCTTTAAATTACAAAGTGCTGTAAATAACTATTCTGATGAAGAAATCGCTACTAAATTAGCAGAATTAAAGAATAAAAAGATCAATGAATATTTAGAGAGTTCTTCTTTCGTAAATACATGTTTAGCTGATTTAAGAAAAGAATTAGGTCTAAAGATTTATGATGAATACTTTGGATATGAATATCAAACAATGATTGCTAACAATTCTTCTTCTAATTCTTATGGTCCATCTGATACAGAAGGTTATTATAAGACTAAAGCTTATAGCGCTAAAAAGTTAGCATCTATCAAAGCTAAAAACGTTAAAATCAGTGATACTCAAACTTATAATGGTAAATATACAGTTAAAGCTGATGACTTATATAACTATGTTATGAGTCATGCATCTGCTTCATATGTTTCAACTGCTTATTTAAATAAATATTTATTATCTATGCCTGAATTTGAATCAATTCATGGTGCTAAAGTTAATAAAGTTAACTATTTAACAAGCAAGAACTGGAAAGTTAAAGAATATGCTGAACAAACTGAACAAATGAACCGATATTTCGAATATTATAGATCTCTATATGCTCAATATGGTTTAAGTTATCAATATTCTTCAGTAGAACAATTCTTATATAGCTATGGTTCAAGAACATTCGATGATATGGTAGATTTACTTGAAAGAAGCACAATGAGAAGCGTTATGTTATATAAAGCATTAGTTGGTTTAGATAATATGAACTATGAAGAAATTCCTTCAACATTCACATTTACTACAGAATTAGCTAATGAAGCATTTGGCGCTACTGCTGAAAAGTTCAACAAGATTTTAACTGATTATATCGATGTAAATGTTAATCATTTATTAGTTTATCTAGATTTAGATGAAGATGGAAATCCAGATGATTATGATGGAACATATGCTGACTTTGTAACAACTGGGACATATGCTACATATGAGGATTTATTAAATGCTTTATATGATCAAATTCAAGAATTCATTCATGACGCTGATAACGGAAGCTTATCAAGTGGTAATAGCGATATCTTAAAAAATTTCGCTACTGCTTATAATGATGCATCAAGAAAAGCTGATGCTGAAGATTTAGATAAAGCATTAGTTGAATTCAAGAAATATGGCGTTCACGTTAAATATGAATCACTTGGCGAAGTAACAAGTTCTTCTATCTCTAATTACGTTAAGGAATTCCAAGATGAAGTTAGAGTATTAAATGAAAAACTTGCTGCTGGAGATAAAGATTTACTTGGATATTCTCTAAGTGATGGCTTCACTCAAACTGAATTTGGATTACACTATGTATTCGCATATGCTGGAAGCGATTATGAAGCACCAAGCTTTAAATTCACTGATGAAAACAATGAATATGCTCCAGGTATGACTAATGAAAATGATACTATCTCTAATAGCCAAATCGCATTATACATGCTTGAATACTATTATGGATTAATCTATGGTACTACAGACCATCCTGAAGAAAATGCTAAATATTTATATCCAGTATTACCAACTGAAATCACAAGCAAGATTGAAACATTATATGGCGACTATTTAAGCTTAGTAATGGATAAATCATATACTTATATGTCAACATATATCATTCTAAAAGGTTTACAAGACACTGATAGTCTAAAATTCTCTGACTTAAAAGAATCTTATAGAATCGCTATATTCGTTGAGGATTAATTAAGGAGGTTATAGAAAATGAAAACTAATAAACTATTCATATTTGTAATCTTCATTATGTGCGCTCTTCTTCTTGTTGGATGTAAAAAGAATGAAGATAATACTACAGTTGATAACTACACTAAACCTGCATTAACAGATCCTGAAGCTGTTGAATATAAAAAGGACAGCATATCTGTAACCAAAGAAGAAATCTTAAAAGCAATGAAGGTTAGTAACCTAATCGGTGTTGTAGTTAATGAAATCGATAAAGATTTACTAGCTGACACTCTATCTACAATAGAAACAACTGATTTCTACAAGTTAGCTGAAAACTATGTATTATATGGCGACCCAGCAATCCTTGATAGTGATAAAGATGATGAAACTAAGAATGAATCATTAAATAACCTATATTTAAATGGTTATAGAACTGAAGCTCAACAAAAAGATTATATCAAACTTGAAGCCGCTAAAATGGCTAAAGCATATGATTATGTAGTTAACGCTCAAACTGATAAGAATAGTACTTATTATGTAGCTGATAGCACACTTGAAACATTCTATGACAACAATAAATACGCTAACACAACCGCTAAAGCAATCGTTGTTTCATATCTATCTGAAAACGACTTCTTACATGCTTTATCTAGTCAAGGCGCATACGCTATTTATGGTTCTAAATTAGTTAAGAAAACAGACGCGAACACTCCTAATAGAGAATTAGATTCAACTAATACAACAGAATTAACAAATGATGAAGTTAAAACATTATTCTCTAACTTATGGGATCAAAATCACGCAAATGGTTTCACAACTAGCGCAGTTAAAGAAACTGAATATACTTATGAATCATTAAAAGCTGTATCTTCAACTTTTGCTAATAAATTATTTGGTTTAAAGAATGATGAATATACATACTTTGCAACAAGTGATAAATTCCCACTTTCAACACTCTATACTGTTGTGTACATGGTTAATGAACCAACAGTTGCTGAATACAATAAAGAAAACGTTACTAAAGCTTATGTAATGGACAGAATCAAAACTGCTTCATTCGTAAATTCAGTAATGGCTCAAGTTAGAAAAGACGCTAAGATTGAATTCACTGATAGAACATTAGGATATGGATATAAGAACACTTATGATTCAACTTATGACTATCTTAAAACAACAGGCGATAGCTCAGTAGTAGTTAAATATAATGAAAAATCATTAACATTAAATCAAGCTTATGACTTCGCTAAAGCATTAAACTTCGAATCATTCCTAGTTTATGCTTCAATGCCTTATGTTATGTCTAATACTCCAAGTTATGCGAATATCTTTGGAGATGAAAAAGATATGGATTTAAACGCATCTTTAAGAAAAGTTTACTTCACTAATCAAGTTAACACTGATTTAGATACAAACTATAATGAAGATACTTATAAATCTAAAGAAATGTATTTATATCAAAAATATGGTCTAGAAAGCGTCGCTGATGTTGTTAAATATAATCACATGGTAGGCGATATGATTAACTTCTACGTATTAGATAATATGTATGATGTTAATACAACAAATTGGACATTCGCTTTAAAGAGTGAATATGAATCTAACTTCCAAGCTTTAATTGATGATTATTATGATAATTATTACAATGTAAAAGCTTATGATTTAACTATCACACTTGATGTTGATAACGATTATAAAGCTGATGATTTAACTGATCATTCTGCATTTGATTCAGTGCTTTCTAACTTCTATACTTATGTCAAGACTAGAGTTCAAGCTGAATTAGATGACAATGAAGATGAAACAGCTGAAAACACATTAATCGCTAATGAAATCACTAAGATAGTAAAAGAATATAAGAATGAAACAAGATCTGTTTCTTCATTAACTTATTCTGATGATACTGCTTTAGCATATTTCAAACAATACGGTTTAGTATTAACATATAACCAAATCAATTCAGGAAACGCAACTACTTATATCTCACAAGGTTCTAATTATACCGATGAAATCAATGCTGCATTAAAATCATTATTTAATAATAGTGATATGCCAGCTGATACAAAGACTGCACTCGTTAATAGTGAATTAGTATATGATAAGAATGGTGCTCACTTCTTATTCGTTACATATGGTGGAGCTAAGTTATCATTCAAATCAACTTCTTCTTCAACTTATGCATATGATATCGACTATAAGAACGATAGTGACAAGATGACTGTAAAACAATTAGCTGCTGCATTCTATACAGATGTATACACTAAACGTTTCACATCTTCTACTAGCGCAAAAGATAGTTATCATATCGTTTATTCAGACAACAAACCTTCTTTAACATTCACTCAATATGTTAATAAAGTAAATAGTTACTACGTTTCTGAAACATTCTACTTACCATTCGTTTGTGATGCATTATCTACAACTGAAACACAAGATGTATTCAACCAGTTTAAGACAATCTTCCAAGCTCAACAAGGTAATTTAGTAGATTAATTATTAATAAAGGTTAGCTCTTGTTTAGGAGCTAACCTCTTTTTTTTATAATATATAATCAATGTCTGAATCACTATAACTAGTTATGGATATAACCATTTTATTAGGTAAACAAACTATTTTTTCATATGGTTTTGAGATATATCCAGTTTTTACACATAACCTATTCTTACAAGTAATTTCATGTACTTTAACTTGTTTATTTTTTAGTTCTATTATTACTCTATGATAATCATTATCATCATAATTTTTTATATTTAAATAGTAGTAATAAGCTTCATCATTTATTCTATATTCAATAAAATCATTAGAATAAGATTTATAATTATCAGGTTTATTCATATCTACTTCTAGGATAACTAATCCATTACTAGATACCTTAAATACTTCATTATAAGATGTTTTATAATCCTTATTATATATTATTAGTTCAACTATGACTAACGCAATTATCATTGTATATGAGAATACTCTATCGATAAATCCTCTTTTTTCTAATCTTATCTCTAGTGGTTTTAATGAAAGAATAGTCGCTAGTGCGGTTAATATACTAGAAATGATAGATAATATTCCAAGGAATGGAATATATAATAACCATCCATCAAGTCTAATAAATAATGATAATATTATAGATTGACCTAAAAGATGCATAATTGCGCTAACACAAGATAAAAGGAATATTCTATTTTTATCTATTTTATATATAATAAACATCCCAATTAGCGATAATATACCACCTGTTAAAGACATTAAAAAACTCGCAGATGTTATCCCAGAAAAGATTAGGCCAACTAACAATATCCTAATTAATTGAACAATTATTGATTCTTTATATGAATAAACATATAGAATCATCATTGTCGCAACGTTAGATAGACCAATTCTAATACCGAGATAACCAAGCGGTAAAATAGATTCTAATATTGATAACGATACTCCTATAGCGACAAAAATAGCTATAGTAACTACTTTTCTTACTTTCATTAATCTATATAAATAAGTTTAAAATTATTGTCTTTTAGAAGCTTCGCTGTAACTCCCATTCTATCTACTTTCTTGTGTGAAAAAGAGCCATCATATGTGTATTTTCCACATGAAGGAGATCCGTTTTTTAAGACAACAGTATAACAGTTATGATTTTTTAAGAATTCAAGTGTCCTCATCGCTCCAAGAAAGAACTCTTTAGTAACATCATTTTTATTATTCTGTATAATAGTTCCATTATCTTGAATTTCAGATGGATTCCTTGGAGTAGTTAATCCCCCTATAACTTCAGGACAAATTGGAAGAACTGTTTTATCTTTAATTAGTTCTTCTATTTTTTTATTATAATTATTCGAACCATTGAATTTACTATTAACCCCAAGTAAACACGCACTAACCGCAATATATTCTCTCATATATTAATTATAGTATAAAAAATAAAAAGAGCCAAAGCTCTTTTTATTCAAAAGAATCAAATTCAATCTTAATCTTCTTATTCGCTCTTGAAGCGCTCGCATGAGCTACAGTTCTAATTGCGTTTGCGATTCTTCCGCCTTTACCAATTACTCGACCGAGATCATCTTTATTTACGAGTACTTGAAGAACAACAGTCTCATCAACATCAACAAAAGAAGAAATTGAAACATCATCTGGATTAGCTACTATTGGTGTAACTAGAGCGTGTAGAAGCTGTTCAAATTCTGTTTTCATAAGAAGGGCTCCTATTCAGCTTTTTTAGATGTTAATTCTTTAAAAACTCCAGCTTTTTTAAGAATGCTTCTTACTGTATCAGTAGGTTGTGCACCAACATTTAGCCATTTTTCAATGCTTTCGTTGTTTAATTTAACTTGATCAGCTCTAGGATCATAAGTTCCTACGATTTCTAAGAATCTACCATCACGTTTTGCTAAAGCGTCAGCCGCAACAATACGGTAGAAAGGTCTTTTAGCTGAACCGAATCTTTGTAATCTAATTTTTACCATTTTTTATTCCTCCATTTTTTCCATCAGTTATTATACAATCATATAATATGGCTGTCAAGTATTTTTTCTTGACAGCCATATATTTATTCCTATTCAGTTGATTTGTCTAATCCAGTTATTTCTTTAATGTTTGATAGAATAGATTTTATTTGTCCTTTAGACATATTAGAGACAAATATACGTTTCTTCTCTTCATCACTTAAAATGAATTCTATAAACATCTTTTTAGGTGCTTTAGCTTGATACGCAACACCTTCAGAGTTTCTATCTGATAATATTACTCTATAACTTTTTATATCTTTTAGATTAACATCTACTTTATTTTGAATTCTATCTTCTTTGAATAATCCAAAATCTTTATTAATTGATATAGTATCATTCTTGATTTTTACTTTATATATAAGCATAGGACTAATAAAATAATAACCTACAATTAATACAAGAACTGATAATAATACGATTTGTAGTGGTGTAGGTCCTCCATCTTTAAGCATAAAGAATAAGAATAATCCTAACGCTACTAAAAATACGATTCCATAAATAATAATATTTCTTCCAAATGGTAAGTAAGTCTTTTTCATAAGTTACATCTGTTTGATTATTTCACCAAAAGTATCTTGGTAAATCTTAATACACCTTTCTATTGATTTTAAAGCTTCTTCTCTATTTTGAGTTTCATCTACTACTGTTGTCTTTCCTTCTAGTGATTTATAAACAGTAAAGAAGTGTTCTATTTCACTAAATAAGTGTTCAGGCAAATCAGTAATATCTTTATATTCATTATACATTGGATCAGCGAAAGGAATACATATAATCTTTTCATCTAGTTTTCCTTGATCGATCATCTTAATCATTCCTATAGGATAACATCTAACCATTACGAGTGGATCTAATGCTTCACTACATAAAACTAAACAATCAAGAGGGTCTCCGTCCTCACTATATGTTTTAGGAATGAAACCATAATTCATTGGATAATGAGTTGATGTATATAATATTCTATCCAGTATAATGTATCCAGTTGATTTATCTAATTCATATTTTTTATTAGAACCTTTAGGTATTTCTATAACCGCCACAAAATCTTCAGGTTTAATTCTATCACTTGATATTGAATGCCAAATATTCATATTACCTCCACATAACTATTGTACATTAATTTACCATAAAAATACTAAATATAGTAATAATTTTATATATCTTTATAGTAGCTCTAACATTTCTTTAGCGTTTTTAGATGGATTAACTTTAGATAATGCTTTAACTATAATTCCATTTTCATCAATTAAATATGTAGTTCTAACTATACCCATATATTTTTTACCATACATTGATTTTTCTTGCCAGACACCATATTTAATAATAGTTTCTAATGATTCATCAGATAAAAGAATGAATGGTAATTCATATTTTTCAATAAACTTTTTATGTGATAAAACACTATCTTTAGATATTCCAATTACAATAGCGTTCTTTTCTGTAAAATCAGGATAAAAGTCTCTATAACTACATGCTTGAGTTGTACATCCAGATGTCATATCTTTTGGATAAAAATACAGTACTACTTTCTTCCCTAAAAAATCACTTAATTTTATATATTCATCATTTTGATTCTTTAAAGTGAAATCTGGCGCTTTAGTTCCTATTTCTAGCATATTAGCTATCCTTTTCTTTTCTAACTATATAAGTTACACCAAATACGCCTGATACAATAACTGGTGTAAATATAGATAGAGCCATTAGTAATACAGTAATAAAATTAGTATTGTTTCCACCACCATTATTGACACTAGATGTTATTAATGAGTAGATAGAAAAGCCTAATGATAACACTGTCGCAACCAAGATTACAATATTTGAAAATTTATATTTATCTTGGAATAAAACAAATAAAGTCATCATAACTAATAATAAAGATAATAAGATTCTTTGCACAACATCTCTAAACGGTAATAATACATTAACTAGTATCGCTATCATAAAGAATAAAACAGCGACTAAATAATATATAAACGACTTCTTATATCCAAATACCGCATATAAAACGATTACTAAATAACTTAAAATTATAGAAATTGATCCAAGTACCATAAATGTATCAGCGTGATTAGTTAATAAAAAGATTAAAATTCCAATTTGTGATAATAATCCAACAATAGTTAAAATCATCTGAACAAATAGTAGTATCGCATGATTTCTACTAATTCCATATTTTTCTTTTGTATCCATAATACCTCCATAGTCCAATTAATAATATACTTTTAAAAGAAGATTATTTCAACATATTATTTGTGCACAAATAATAGTGAGCCAATATAGCTCACTATTAATCTAAAGTATTTCCAATAAATTTTCTAATTATTTCATTATCGCTTGATTTAAGTTCATCTGGAGTTCCATAGAATAACACTTCTCCTTCATTTAAGAAAACTATCCTATCAGATATTTCCATAGCGAACTTCATCTCATGAGTAACTAGAATCATTGTTCTCTCATTTTCTGATAACTTTTTAATAACATCTAATACTTCTTTGCTCATGAGAGGATCAAGAGCTGAAGTAGGTTCATCAAATAGAATACATTCAGGATTCATAGATAAAGTTCTCGCTATCGCAACCCTTTGTTTTTGACCACCTGATAAAGTTGTGACTTTTGAATTAATATAATCAGCCATTCCTACCTTTTCAAGTTCACTTACCGCAATATCTATTGCTTCTTGTTTTTTTAGTTTTAAAACTTTTCTAAGTGGAAGGGTGATATTATTTAAAACACTTAAATTAGTAAAGAGATTGAATGATTGGAAAACCATTCCAATCTTCTTTCTTAAATCTACTAATTTTACATCTTTATCATAAATGTTCTTACCATCAAATAATATTTCACCATCATCTAATTCTTCTAGCCTATTAACCATTCTAATTAAAGTTGATTTACCAGTTCCAGATGGACCAATTATAGTCGTAACTTTTCCATCTTCAAATGTTATATTAATATGCTTTAATACTTCTTTATTAGAAAATGATTTACTTACATTTTTAAATTCAATCATTTTGCACCTCTAATTAGAACTTAGTATTTCAACTTTAGGAGCGCCTAATTTCTTATCAATAAATGATAAAATCTTAGTAACTGATAGAGTTAATAATAGATAGATTAATGCGCCAACTAACATAGTTTCCATAAATGTATAGTCATACGATGCGGAAGTTTTTAATACAAAATACATTTCAGCGCACCCTATAACATTTAATACTGATGTATCTTTGATATTGATAACGAATTCATTACCAATAGATGCCATCTGGTTTTTAATTGCTTGAGGAAATACTATATGCGTTAATGTTAAGAATGGCGACATACCCAAGCTTAAAGACGCTTCTATTTGACCATAATCTACTGAATCAATACCTTTTTTAATAACTTCAGTTAGGTAAGCACCAGTATTGATAGAAACTACAATTAATCCAGCTTCACCTGGAGAAAAATGTAGTAAGCCAACAAGTCCATAATAGATAATCATCGCTTGAACCATCATTGGAGTTCCTCTAAAGATAGTTACGTAAACTTTAATTAATGTATCAAAGAATCTCACAACAATCTTTTTGATTAATGGGTCTCTTTTTTTGATTTTTATATTTCTAATTGACGCTAAAATGATTGCGATTATTAAACCAAATAAAGTGCCAAATAAAGAGACGCCTAGCGTCATCTTTATTCCTGATACAAACATTGAGCCATATCTGGTTAATACTGTAATAAATGCTTTAGGAAGTATTTTTGATAATAAGAAGAATAGGGCTTTAAATATGTATCCAAATGTATGGTCGAAGAACCATTCATAAGGAAAGAATATTATGCCCATTATTATCCAATAACCTCATTCATAATTGATACTCTTTGTTCTTCTGTTATACCGCTTAATACTTCATTAATTCTATTCTTTAATTCGTAATTCTTTCTAATTCCAATAGATACCGCAACATCTGATTCAGATACTTCAAATCCTGGATTTAATCTAACAAATGTTAAATCACTATTTTGCGCAACTATACCATTCGCAACAGGAAGTTCAACGATTGTACAATCAACTACACCGCTTTTAATTGCGTTTAAAATTTGTGGTACTGTATCTAAGTTAGTTCCAGCTACAGCTCCTTTAGCGACTAGTTGTGGTACTAAATCAGCGTAGATTGTTCCAGTTTGTCCAATAACCTTAGCTCCCGAAAAATCATTAATCGATGTAGCGCTAGCGAAGCTAGATCCAGCTTTCATTAATACTACTTCTTCTGATCTATAATATGGATTTGTGAAATCGATCTGTTCTCTTCTTTCTATAGTATCAGACATTCCAGCGATGATTAAGTCAATTTCATTTGCGTTTAATGCTGGGATTAATCCTGTCCATTCATACGCTCTAATAACAAGTTCCATTCCGAGTGCTTCAGCTATTTTCTTAGCGATTCTAACATCATATCCATCAGCGAATCCACCAGGAACGTTTTCGATAGGAACGTTGTTATCAGTCTTTTCTGTTTCAGTGTAGTTGAATGGACTATAATCACATTCCATACCTACTACTAGTCTTTGTGTTTCATTTGTAGTCTTATTACATCCTACAAGCATAAATGAAACTGTTAATACTAAAATTAATACTGCTAAAATTCTCTTCATCTTAAATTCTCCTTTTTTCTAAAATAAAAGATTGCATTTCTATTAATGCAATCTAAAGAGAATTATAGACTCATTAATAGCTCCTCTGCTTTTTATGCAGGAGTCCATAACCTATTATGACTATGGCCCAACTAATAAAAGATGCCTCTTTTATCGTTTCGGCGAACCACTCCTTTTCTAGTTATCACTAAGTGCCCTTTCAAACTAGTACTCTTAGGATTCGCTCCTCTATTCAATCTTTATGTAAATATTTTGGCACGATTTTTTAATTAGTCAATACTTTTTTTAAAAAAATATTTCGTCTATTTTTTGAACTCACTAATATATGAAGCAACAACCTTATCTATGATTTCATCCCAACTGATAGGTATTGTTTTTCTAGCGTTTAATCCAACTTCTTCTAATTTTCCACTTTCAAAAATACTAATAATTTTATTATGCATACTAGAAACATTGTTCTCTTCAGTATATCCATTATATTCATCAGTTATTATTTCAGATGCATTAGAATCCTTAATAACTAGTGATGGAAGGCTAGATAACGCAGCCTCTCTTACTACAAGTGGAGCGTTATCATATAAAGATGGAAAAAAGAATAGATCGCTTGCTTCATACAAACCAAATAATAGTTTTCTATTTTCTACTTTTCCTAAAAATAGTGCTCTATCAATAATTCCATTTTTTGTTGCGTATGATTTGATATCATCTTCATCATATCCTGTTCCCGCAAATAAGCATATATAATCATCAGGTAGTTCTTTTAAAGTATCTAATACAAGTTTGATGTTTTTATGCCATATCTGTTGACCAACAAATAATAGTTTCTTCTTATCCATTGGAATATTATATGTTTTTATCGCTTCATTTTTAAATTCAATAGGATCTCCTATAGGCATAGCTTCAACGCCATTTTCCATATATGATAATGGACCAGTGTATCCATATTCTCTTAAAGTGTTCATAGTTGATTTACTACAAGCCCATACAACATCGATTCTACAATAAAAATCAACAATCATTGAAACGAATATTTTAGATAATAACTTACTATGTGTAATATGGAAACAATCATCATAATACTTGCTGTGGAAAGTAGTAACAGTTGGTATTTTATGTCTTCTTGCATATCGTTCAATTAGTCTACCAGATACAAATGGAGAATGAATATGAATGATATCAAAATTCTGCTTTTTTAAGAATCTTAAAACCCTAATTGATGCAAATGGATAACATATATTAAACGGAATAAATGGTATTTTAAATATTCCAAGTCTAAATACTTCATATGATAATTTAACTCTTTCTTGTCCTTTTTCTTTTGGACAAATTACTATAGGAATGTGTCCCTTCTTTTGAAGTTCTCTAGCGTACTGATCAATCGTTCTTATAACTCCATCCATCAAAGGATAAAATACATCGCATACGAGCGCAATTTTAAGTGGTCTATCACTAGGAACTTCTCTTTTGAATTTAAGAGTGTTTTTAATAGCGATACGCATTACTACGAATAATCCAATTATAATCCATGAATAATAAACTAGTGCACGCCATAATATCATAGCCCAGAATAAAGCTCCGCCTTCTAAAGATGAGAACACTAAATAGAATGATCCTTCCGCAACACCTGAATTACCAGGAGTAGGAATGATAGTTATCGCTAGATAAATATATACTGTCATTGAGAATATTGTAAAATAATCAACATTTCCACCAAAAGCTTTCATTGCGAAATATGGGGTTGATAATATTCCTATTTGATATACTATTGACCAGAAGAATACAATAAATAAGAATACTGGTCTTTTAATCATATCTTTAATGATTGATACATATTCATTTAACGCTGATACAACTTTATTAGTTCTAGATTCACAATCTTTAACAATATGAAGTTTTTGTCCTATTTTCATTATGAATCTTAAAAAGATTGCAAACGGTTTAGGAACTATCGCAAAAATTATAATAGTAACAGGTAATATCGCATAAAAACCAAGTCCTACAAATGTCGCAACTTTAAGAAATGATAAAGATTCTAACATTTGTGGATATAGTATTAAAACGACTATTGCGACAATGATAAAAGCTATTTGTTGAGTTAAGAATCCAGCGATTGTGACCGCTGATGCTGCGCCAGATGAATATCCTCTTTTATGTAGATAATGAATTTGGAATGGTTGGCCGCCTGCGCCAAATGGCGTAATGTTATCCGCATATTTACCATAGGTCGCAACTTCAAAAGCACCTCTTGGATCATATCTTCCACCAGCCCTCATCAACATTCTTTTATATTTCATAAAATCCGCAAAGAGCGCAACTAAAAAAGATGCTATACCAAATAGTAAGAACCAGACATTAATGCCTGAAATATCAAACTTAGATGAATCACCAGAATTATTAATTAATTCTCTACCCGCAATAAATCCAACAATTGTTAGATTTATCACAATAGTTATAACTAAGGTTATTATTCTTTTCTTTTTATCTTTTTTGTTAGTAACATCGTTATTCATATAACACCTCAAGCGTTTTTATCGCGCAGCCTTTATATTATAGCGCACTTTTCCTACTTTTATTTTTATATTTACATTAAGTATAGAAATTAAGTGAAATAAAAGCGAAAAAGATAAAAAGTAAATAAAACAACCGAAGATTATTCCTCGATTATCTTAAAAATTTTATAATAAAGCTCTAAAAATTGTTAGGATTGAAATGATAAGTCTTTGAAATATATTAATCTTATAATTTGATTTAACCTCTATAGATACTGCTTCCATCTCTTTAAAATCTTCAACCATATCCTTTATACAAGGCGTATCATACATAGTTATACCACATTCAAAGTGATGAACTAAACTTCTAAAATCAAAATTTATCGTTCCAGTGAAAGCTAGATTATCATCAGCGACCATCTGTTTTTCATGATTGAACCCTGGTTTATATAAATATACATGCACCCCGGCTTTAGTTAGCTCATTAAAATTGCTTTTGGCTAGCCAATAAACTAATCTTTTATCTGGTATTCCAGGAACAAATAGTTTAACATCAACATATCTTTTAGCCGCATTTTTTAATGCCTCCATCAGTCTATAAGTTGGAATTAAATATGGTGATGATATCCACAATGTCTCATCTGCCTTATCAATTATTTGAAGATAGTTTTCTTCCCCTATCGGTTCATTTTTAGAATATCCTCCAGGTCCACCACCAAACATATAAACATATCCTGGTTCATCATACTTTTCATAATCATAAACACAATATTTGTTATAATCACTGACAGTGTGAGACGCTAGATCATAGTTTTCTAAAAATACCGCAATGAAATTGGATATTCCTCCTCCTTCAACTTTGATCATTGTATCTTTCCAATATCCAAATCTAAATTCATCGTTAGCGTATTCATCAGCGAGATTCATTCCACCAGTATATGCTTCTTTATGGTCGATAATAGCGATTTTTCTATGGTCTCTATTATTATATGTTCCAGATAAGAATGGTTTAAATGGGTGAAATTTATAACACTTTATTCCACGCTTTCTCATTATCTTATCATACTTATTAGGAAGCGATCCAAAACATCCAAGCGCGTCATATACCAATCTAACTTCAACTCCTTCTTTAGCTTTTTCGATTAGTATATTTTCTATTTTGTTCCACCACTTGCCTTCAGATATTATAAAGAATTCTAGAAATATAAATTCCTTTGCTGATTTTAAAGATTCAACGAATGACGGAAAGAATGTTTCTCCATTCTTATAGTACGTAACTCTATTCTCACTATTATTATGCAATCTAGTTACTTTTCTTAAATATTTAAATACACTTCTATATCTTAGAGGTACGTTTTCTTTAAATTTAAACTTTTCCTCATCATTAATGTCAAACAATACATCTAGTTGTTCATTAATCTGTTTTAGTATTTTTCTATCTCTTCTTCTCAAACCATGATTAGCGAAAAATACATACATTATAAACGCTATTAAAGGAAACACGAATAATACAATAATCCATGGAATTTTATATTCAGGATTTTCTCTTTTATTCACAACCAATAAAAATACTATTATCTCAACAGTTCTTTCTATTAAAAATACAATAAATGTATTATTAATCCATCCTTCAGCGTATTGTCTAAATATAGTTAACGCTATAACTATAGTAATGATTTCAATGATAGATATTATCGCCGTAAATACTAATGGCGAAAATAATTTTCTAAAAAATCTTTTCATAATGCCTCTTATAATAGTTCTATTTTATTGTATCATTTTTTAATGATAATAAAAAGAAAATAGCCTTTCATTGCTACTTTCTTTTTATAACTCTTTTATTTAAAATAATTGTTTAATTTTTCTAGTTCTTCTTTATATTTTGATGGTTGTTTTAGATTAACAACTTGAGCGTTTGGATACAATGAACTGATTACTTTTTCTGCTTTTTTAGCTTGTCCACCACCGCTATATAAAACAAAGACTACCTTTTTATTTTCTAAATTTGTTTCTTTTAATACGCTATTAATTGGTGGCGTTAATCTTCCATTCCATATTGGTGAGCCTATAAATACTTCATCATATTCACTAATATTGTTATCGTAATTAACCAATTCCGCATTCTTCTTTTTAAGCGCGTCAAATCCACCTTTCATCATAGCGAACAACATATGTTTACTAAGCTTATAAGTTGTTTCAACTTTTCTTATATCAAAATTCTTTTCTTGTAAATATTTACTAACGGTATCACCACTACCAGTATTAGTATAATAAATAAATAGTCTTTTCATTTTTATCTCCATAAAGAATTTTATTTGCTATATATAATATTTACTTTTGATAAATCGTCAACCCATTTATCACCTTTTGTAACGTTATTCCATTCTTCTTCGCTACCATTATAATTAACTGTAGATAATTTTATACATCCTTTAAATGCATCGTGACCAATACTAGTTAATGTGCTAGGTAGTGTGATTGACTCTAATTCTATACAATCTTCAAACGCACTAAAGATTATTTCTGTAAGTCCTTCAGAAATAGTTACTTCTTTTAGACTACTACATCCACTAAATGTATACATTCCAATCTGTTCAACTTTGCTTGGAATAGTTATGCTTGTTAAAGATGTGCAGTTGCTAAATGCCATATCTTCAATTGAAGTTATACTTTCAGGTAAAGCAATAGTATTTAATGATGTACATCCAAAGAATGCGCTAGTACCTATTTCTGTAACAGTATTTGGAATTGTGATATTAGTTAGTCCTGTACAATCATTAAATAATCCATTGCCTATTCTTGTGATAGAATCAGGAATTATAAAATCAGTTAGTAATATACAT
>CALCVH010000080.1 GCA_937907585.1 uncultured Bacillota bacterium
ATAGTTTTTGTTGTTCAGGAGTCATTTCAGCCGACATAACAACTTCAAATTTTTCAGGAAGATCATTAAGCACATCTTCTTTTTTACGCCTCAATATAAAAGGCGCAATTCTTTTCTTTATTACTTCAGTAAAATTATTAGATGAACTGTAATTTCTCTTAAAGTCATCTACTGGTTCAAAGAAACCAGGCATAATAAAATCAAATATGCTGAACAAATCTAATATATTATTTTCTATTGGTGTACCGGTAAGTGCGAATTTATGTGCTCCATTTAGTGTTTTTATGCGCATACTTTTTTGCGCAAGCATATTCTTGATATACTGTGCTTCATCAATTATTAGATAATTAAAATTGATTCCTTCATATGACAAATAATCTAATCTTATAGAATCATACGATGTAACGTATACTATTTTTTGATCGTATCCAATACTATGGATTATTCTTTCTCTTTCTTTTTTATTTCCATTAATAACCACTACTTTCAAATCTTTATAGAATCTCATAAACTCATTTTTCCAGTTGAATATTAATGTTTTAGGACAGACTACTAAACTAGGCAAGAGATTATCATCAGATTTAATAAAAGTTATTATTTCAATAGTTTTACCTAACCCCATATCATCCGCAAGTATTCCACCCACATTATATTTAGATATGATTTTTAGCCATTTAAAACCATCTTTTTGATAGTCTCTTAATTCAGTATTGATATCAGGAATATCGATATCTATCTGTTTAAATGATTTGATCTCATTTAACATGGAAAGAATATAATCATCATATTCACAGTTTCTTTCATGAGCTAACGCCCTTAAAGATTTCGCAATTGGAATTTGATGTTTCATAGATAGATTTTCATTTTCTAAATCAAAATCTATTACAGTTTCATTAAAGTCTCTAGCGTCTTCATTATCGATTGAAACTATTTTTTCATTATTTAATAATACAAATTTAGCCTTTCTTTTTAGACCCTTAATAATCTCTTTTAAATCATCGTCTGAATAAGTATTATCCTCATAGAAAACACTCATCATTAGTCCGCTAGATTCTATTCTAAAAGTTCCAGGTTTAAAAGTGATGACTTCCTTTTTAGTTATAGAATCTGATAAATATACGTTTGTATATTTTTTTAATTCCGTAAAATCCATATTAAAGAAATTGAATATACTTTCATCATCCGTCATCTCGTTTTCATTAAAACCTAGATAATTAAGATATTCCCTATATCTTAATAGTTTAACTTTATCTAATCTATTTAATTCGATAGGATCATGAATTAGATTTTCATCTTTAAAAATATCATATCTGACAGTTATTTTATTATTAAAATAATCAAAATATGAATCTATTACAATATTGTTTAAACCTAATTCTTTCTTTATATTTTCATCAATATTTATTTCTGGATATGCGATAAGCACATTATTAACGAACTCTTCTTTTATCGGTTCAATAGATTTATTCTTGTTTTTATAAAAGAAAGTAATTAGCTTTTTCTCTTTATTATCGCCACTAACTATATTTATTTCATGGTTATTTTTATCAAATATAAATAGTTCATTATCAATTGACTTTATTATTTTATCTTTATCTAGATCAAATACCATTCTATAGTTTTCATCTATATAAAAATCAATTTTAGTAGGTTCTAGCTTATTCTTGAATTCTATATCATTATAGTATATGGTTTTACCCTTTAGTAACAATAATAGTTTTCTTAACTGAATCACATCAAGCCTAGCGGTTTTACCATAAGATCCAACAGTCAATTGTAATAAATCTATCACTTCTTTATCTGTATCTTCAAGTAAAGATTTATCATGGACAAATTCGAGTTCTTTACCATATTGATAATATCTATTATCTTTAAAAGATTCTAAAAAATGATATAAACTTTTAACTATATATAATTTGTTGAATCCAATCTTCAAAGATAATAAATATTCATTATAATTTTCTTCAAAATAATATTCTATATTTAGTTTTTTATTATCGTTGAATTGAACTAATCTAGATGTATCACTAGTTGTTTCATAACCAAAAATAGAATAGAGTGAATCTAATAGCTCTTCTTTTTCTCTTTTATTTTTTCTATCATATACTTCTTTAAGCAGCTTTTGTTCTTTTGATTTTATCTCATCTTGATGTTTATTATTAATATAGTTTACTAAATAACCAGGGTATACGCTATATGGATTATTATCTAATTTATTGGTTATAACCTTATATTCATCTTTATTTTTTTCTACCTTAATTATCGGTTCTTTACCATTGATAGTCAAAGTATAAGTAACTAGTATTTCATTTAAATATATACTAACAAAGTAATTATATTTAAAATATTTAAAGAACGATTCTTCATCTATATACTCATATCCATAATCTATATACTCATATTTTTTATAACTAGTAATAGGACTATCCATATTTGATATAAATAAATTGAGATATTCTGAATTAGGAAGTTTTCTTGTTATTTCAAATAATCTATTTGATTTAACGATATACTGGCTCTTTTTAAGTATAGTAAAAAGAGCGTTTACTGCGCCAACAGGTTCATCTATAGATAATTCTTTAATCTCAGACAATATTTCTTCTGAATTAGACGCCGTTATTCTTGGGTTAGAATCTATTAACTGTTCTATTCTTTTTGATATAGATATATATTTTTGATCTTCTTTAGGTATTTTAAAATCTACTTTATTATTTGAATAGAAATTTCTTTTTTGTTTATCAGTAAATTTCGATATTAATAAATAAATGTCTGATAATCTAGAAAAAGAATACTTTTTAATATAATTAACCGCTAAAGGATAATTGTCATAAGATATACCGCTATTATCTAGTATGCATGATAGTATATAATGGTTTGTATCAAATGAAAGATTCAAAAATTCATATAACGCTCTATCATATTCGTTATTGTAATATAAACATAAAACACTTTGTCTTACTTTTGGTAAACTTAAATTTCTTGAATATGCATCATAAATATTGTTGTATATTCTATATGTGTTTTCTATTAAGTTAATATCATCTATATAAGATTTTTCTTCTATAAATGTATTAATTAATTCATTTATACCTTTTTTAAGCACTAAACCAATATATAAATCTTGTTTAGATGATACATATTTAATATTCTTTCCAATATGATATAAATAATCTCCAATATTATTTTGATTCACTAGTTTTTCTAAAGAATCTAATATTTTTTTGATTAATCCATAACTTTGTTGAGAAGCTGTATTATATTCGATTAATAGATTTAATAAATCGTTATCTATATTAATATTATTATATGTATTAATACTTATCTCTTTCTTATTTCTTTTATCATAATCCTTTAGATTAGAAAGAATATTCTGTACCTTAAGCAGTGAGGCAAGGGAATGTTTACAATAATATCCAATATCACAACTACATTCTGAGAAGAAAGACTTATTCACTTTATACATATTAACTCTGTATTCAGAACTATTCTCATCTATTATAGTTGAATCAAGTCCACTATAGCGTTCTACATACTTAACGCTTCTAACTCTTCCATTCTTAAAATAGTCAATACCTTTCTTTAAAGTATTTGAATCATAAGTAGATAAGAATTCCTTAGATTCAATATATTCAATCATATCTGAATCCACGATTAATAAAGATGATTCTTTTACTTCTTTTATCTCATTATTAGATAAAAGGATTTGAACTAAATCATCTTTTTTTGTTAAAGAAATACAAAAACCATCAATGTTATGATAATAAATCTTATGTAGTTCCATCTCTTCTCCTTTATGAACAAATATTATAAATAAAATTAGAAATATAAACCCTAGTTCTTTAATTTTAACATACCTTTCATTCATCGTTCAATGACTAAAATAAGAAAATAAAAATATTTTAAAATTTTTTACCGATTTTTACCACTTCTTGAGTATGTATTATATAGGAGGCTTTTTAAAAGAATAGAGAAGAATTTTGAAGTAGTAAAGTTTATTGATAATGATTTTAGTTTAGATGTAATGTTTGATAAGGATAATAATACAGTATGGTTAAACCAAAAAGAGTTATGTCTTTGTATAATGTATCAAAGACAAGTATCAGTGAACATACGAAGAAAATTATCGAAAATAACGAATTAAGTGAGTCAGCTGTTCGGAAATTCCGAACAACTGGAATTGACGGAAAAACATATAATATCAAGTATTATAATCAAGATATCGTGCTAACTATAGGCTATAGAATCAAATCTAATAGAGTATATACTTTTAAAGATTGGTTTGAATCATTAGTTAAAGAAAATAAAGATAATTTAAATAATCAATTATCTAACAATTTGCCTATATTTAGCGGTAATTACGAAGTTATTAAGTTTGTTGATGGTAAATTTAATTTAGATGTTAATGTATCACCAAGTGAAGAAACTGTGTGGTTAAATGCGAACGAAATAGCTCTATTATTTGATAGGGATATTAAAACAATAAACAAACACATAAGTAACGCATTAAGTGAAGAGTGTGATGGGTCAACTGTCGCAAATTTTGCGACAGTTCAACAAGAAGGTTCTAGATATGTAAATAGAATAGTTAGCTACTATAATTTAGATATGATTATATCTATAGGTTATAGGGTAAATTCTAAAAGAGGTGCTTTATTTTTTTGATGTAACAAAACAAAATATTAGCTTCCATATTAACGCTATATTTGATGAAAAAGAGTTAGAAAAAGAATCAGTTGTCAAAAAATATTTGACAACTGCTTTAGATGATAAAGAACATAATGTAGAGCGCTTTAATACTAAAGATATTAGCAATATTATATAGAATAATAAATTAATTTTTTTATAATATTTAATACTAAATAAGTTAATTACTTATTAATTATTACAATCTTTTTTATTTACTCTTTTTTCGCATAATTAAACAATAAAAATATTTCAAAATTTTTTTCCTATTTTTAGCACTTCTTGAGTATGTATTATATAGGAGGATTTTTTATTACATGGAAAACAATTTTG